>NZ_JAGYGG010000008.1:0-204036 GCF_019947335.1 Pseudomonas sp. BF-R-24 | reverse complement strand
AAGCTCGCTCCCACAGAAGAGCAAAAACAGATCGGCGTACACAGACGCTTCTCACCACTCATCAGGCCGAGCGTTAGCTCGCCTGCAGCTCTTGATCTTGATCCACCCGCCCCCTCGGCAGGCTGAGTGGAGGTGTTTATCCGGGGAATGGCGCGCAGCGCCGTTCGACGCAGTCGAACTCATTGCATGTAGGTCGAAGCGAAGCCGACCGGAGGGCAATGCCCCCGGATGAATACCGGAGCGAAGGAACCCCGAGCCTCAGCGAGGGGCCGTACGTAAGGGGCGAGACCTTTTGGTTCCTTTTGGGGCGTTTGCCAAAAGGGACTCGCCGTAAGGGCGAAACCGCCAGCCGCCGTTACCGCAGCAACGGATATGTACTCAATCAACCAAGAACCTGGTCGGCCCAAAGGCCGCCAAGTTCAAAAGCCAAGATCAAGCCAAACTCTTGCTGACCACTTCAAACACATCACTGGACAACTGCCCCGAAGCCCGAATCCGCTCCAGCTCCGCCTTCATCAAAGCCTGACGAGCACTGTCGTACTTGCGCCAGCGAGTCAAAGGCGCCAACTGCCGAGAAGCTATCTGCGGATTGAAGCCATTCAACTCGATCACCAAATCCGCCAGGAAGCGATACCCGGAACCATCAGCGGCATGGAAGTTGATCAGGTTCTGCCCGGCAAACGCACCGACCAGCGCCCGCACCTTGTTCGGATTCTTGATGTTGAACGCAGGATGCTGCATCAACTGACGAACCCGCTCCAGACCACCAGGCAACACGCTGCCAGCCTGGACGCTGAACCACTGATCCATGACCAACGGGTTGTCCTTGAAGTGTTCGGCGAAGCTGGCCAGCGCCTTGGCCTTCTCGGCTTCGAACGGTGAATTGACCAACACGGCAAGTGCGGTCAGGCGCTCGGTCATGTTGTCGCACGAATCGAACTGCTCCAGAGTCGCAGCCACAACTTCCGGCTTGCCGCTGAGCATCAGGTACGACAGCGCAATGTTCTGCAACGCGCGGCGAGCGAAGTGCTCGGCTTCGGCCACGTACGGCGTCTGCTTCGACAACTCGCGATTAGCCTGATAACGCAGCCACAAACCTTCGAACAACGCGTCAGCCAGTTGCTTACGGGCAAATTCACGCGCCGTGTGAATCGCTTCGACATCCGCCACTTCACTGATCTCGGTCAGGTACGCCTCGCTTGGCAGAGAGAGCATTTCCGCGACCATCGCCTGATCCAGCGACTCATCCGAAAGCACCGTGCGCAACGCCGCCACCAGACGCTGATCAAGTACCAGCGCTTCGCCCTTCTGCTGCTGGGCGATGAGCTCTTGCAGCACCTGCACCGACAGTTGCTGGCCGGCATCCCAGCGGTTGAAGCCGTCGCTGTCATGCTGCATCAGGAACATCAGCTGATCACGGTTGTACGGGAAGCTCAATTTAACCGGCGCCGAGAAGCCGCGCAGCAACGACGGCAACGGTTGTTCGGCGATGTCGACAAAGGTAAAGGTCTGCTCGGCCTCGGTCACGGAAATGACCCGCGAGGTGCCTTGCGCATTGGCTTCGCCGGACAGACGCAGGGCAATCGCTGCCCCTTTGGAATCCAGCAGCCCCAGTTCGACCGGGATCACGAACGGCAGTTTTTGCACCTTGTCCGGGGTTTCCGGGCAGCTCTGACGGAAGGTCAGGCTGTAGGTTTTCGCCGCCGCGTCATAGGACTCGTTCACCGCCAGGCGCGGTGTACCGGCCTGGCTGTACCAGCGCTTGAACTGGGTCAGGTCAACGCCATTGGCATCTTCCATGGCCTTGATGAAGTCATCGCAGGTCACGGCCTGGCCGTCGTGGCGCTCGAAGTACAGGTCGCTGCCTTTGCGGAAGCCTTCGGCGCCGAGCAAGGTGTGGATCATGCCGACCACTTCCGAGCCCTTTTCGTACACGGTCAGGGTGTAGAAGTTGGAAATCTCGATGAAGCTGTCCGGGCGCACGGCGTGGGCCATGGGGCCGGCGTCTTCGGCGAACTGGTGGGTGCGCAGATACGCCACATCCTGGATGCGCTTGACCGTGGCCGAGTTCATGTCCGAGGAGAAACCGGCATCGCGGAACACGGTGAAGCCTTCCTTGAGCGACAGCTGGAACCAGTCGCGGCAGGTCACGCGGTTGCCCGACCAGTTGTGGAAGTATTCGTGGGCGACGATCGCCTCGACCCGCTGGTGCGCGGCATCGGTGGCGGTTTCGGCCTTGGCCAGCACGGCGCTGGAGTTGAAAATGTTGAGGCCCTTGTTTTCCATGGCGCCCATGTTGAAGTCATTCACGGCGACGATCATGAAGATGTCCAGGTCGTACTCGCGACCGTAGACCTCTTCGTCCCAGCGCATGGATTTCTTCAGGCTGTTCATCGCGTGCTGGCACTTGTCGATGTTTTCCGGCTCGACGTAAATGCGCAGCGCCACGTTGCGCTCGCTCATGGTGGTGAAGCTGTCTTCGACGCACCACAGATCGCCGGCCACCAGCGCAAACAGGTACGCCGGTTTCTTGAACGGGTCTTCCCAGGTCGCCCAGTGCCGGCCCTCTTCACCGGGACCGGAAGCGATCGGGTTGCCGTTGGACAGCAGCACCGGATAACTGTGTTGTTCGGCGACGACCGTGGTGGTGAAGGTGCTCATCACGTCCGGGCGGTCGAGGTAATAGGTGATCTTGCGAAAACCTTCGGCCTCGCACTGGGTGCAGAACATCGTGCCGGACTTGTACAGGCCTTCCAGCGCGGTATTGGTTTCCGGGTGGATCCGGACGCTGGTATCGACGGTGAAGGTGGTGCTGCTCGGGTGCAGGGTCAGGTGATTCTCGGTCAACTGATACTGCGCCTCGGAAAGCTCCTGGTCGGCAAGAGTGACCGACAGCAGTTCCAGCTGCTGGCCGTCCAGCACCAGCGGCGGCAGGCCAGGGCCACGCTCGGGGTTGCGGCGCATCACCAGTTGCGCATGGACCAGGCTGTGGTCCTCGTACAACTCGAAGGTCAGGTGCGTTTCGTCGATCAGGTACTCGGGCGCCTGATAGTCCTTGAGGTAGATCATCTTCGGTTGTTCGGTGCGCATGCTGGAGTCCTTACTGATGCACGGCGAGCTGGTAAGCCGTGTATTTACGAATGTTGATCACGCCGGTGTCGAAGATCAGGTATTGACCCTTGATCCCCATCAGCGTGCCTTCGGCAATCGGGTTCTTGTCCAGGTTGAAGCTGACGATCTTCGCCGGGTACTGCTCGACCGGGTAGCGGATTTCCAGCGGTTCGACGTCGGTCACCGGCTGGATCGCCTGCAAGCCAAATCGCTGCTGCAACCCGAGCAAGCCTTCGGCACAGCTGTCGAACAGTTGATCGCGGACCTCGGCCAGGTTCACCGCCGCCGCATCGCCCTTGAGCAAAGCGCGCCAGTTGGTCTTGTCGGCCACCTGGCTGCGCAACAGATCCTCGACGAAACCGGACTGCTGGCGAGTCGATACGCGCATGATCGGCAAGGCCTGGCTCGCACCCTGGTCGAGCCAGCGGGTCGGCAACTGGGTGGCGCGGGTAATCCCGACTTTGACCCCCGACGAATTGGCCAGGTACACCACGTGATCGGTCATGCAGAACTTCTCGCCCCACTCAGGCTCCCGGCAGGTGCCGGCCTCGAAGTGGCAGCGTTCCGGGCTCATGATGCACACGTCGCACTGGGCCAGTTTGGTCATGCACGGGTAGCAGTAACCCTGGCTGAAACTGGTCTTGGTCTTGCGTCCGCAATGGGTGCAGTGAATCGCGCCCAGGTATTCCAGGCGCACCGTGGTGCCGATCAACGGATTGACCGGGACCTCGGTTTCGCCCAGACGAAATGCGTATTGCACGTTCGGCCCGTCCAGGCGCGCCGACATTTTGCTGATTGCACCGCGGCCAATCTCGATCAATGGATGGCATCCGACTTGAACAGGATATTCGGCACTTGAATCGACTTCGAACTGCATTCCTGCGGGCCCATGTAGCCGGTGCGCTGGTCCTCTGGCAGGTTCTGGATTTCCCAGGCGATCATCGCCTGCAGCGACAGTTCGCGTTGTTCGGCGGTGAGCTTGCCACCGTCGGACCATTTGCCGATTTCCACGGCCAGTTTCAGGCTCTCGTAGATATCGGGGGTGATGTTCTTGATCATTTCGTTAAAAGAGGACATTGGGTCTCCGTCTCTTTATTGCATGTTCTGAATTAGGCGGCCAGTTTACGGCGGTTATACAAACCGCCCAACAAACCGGTGAAGCATCCGATGAGTAACCCGCTGACGTGGGCCGCGTTGGCGATCTCGCCGAAGCCGATCATCGAGACCAGCCCGGACAGGCACAGCAGCAACCACACCAGCATCATCACCAGCACGCCTCGCGGCAGGCGATAGGCCGGGTTTGGCGCCAGCAACTGGAAGATCCAGCAATGCCCGAGCAGGCCGTACAGTACGCCGGACAAACCGCCGAACAAGGTCGGGCCACTGAAGAAATACTGGGCAAAGTTCGACACCAGGCTGAACAGCAAGGTCAGGCCGATCAGGTTGATACTGCCCTGGCGCGACTCGATGCGCCGCCCCAGCTCCCAGTACCACATGCCGTTCATCGCCAGGTGCAGGATGCCGAAGTGGATCAGCATCGGCGTGACCAGGCGCCACCACTGCCCCGCCGCCAGGCTGTCGGCCAGTGGCGTGAAGTGGATGTATTCGCCGACCACGCGGAACTCGAGGAAGGTCAGCCAGCGCATCGTTTCAAGGTTGTCGCCCAGCATGGTCACCGCGCCGACAACCAGGCTCAGCAGCAGCACCAGCGCGGTGGCCCTGGCGTATTTCAACTGCTCGACGAACCCCGGGCGCTTGACGGTCTGCGCCACCGGAATATCCAGTTGTTGATCGGGGTCACCCGCCGGAAAACGCTCGTACAGCGCACGCACGTCTTCACTGATGTTGTCCGGCACCCACAGCACCTGCTCGCCAGCTTCCTCGCTGACCCGATGGGGCACTTGCATGCGCTTGAGCAGGGTGACGAACCCGCTCAAGTCCACCGCCAGGGGCAGACGCAATACCGCTACAGCACTCATTGCAGCACCTCCGGCCGCTCGACATCGACCCAGACGAATTTTTGCGGATCCAGGCGGGTTTCCTGATCCAGTCGGTAGGCAACCAGTTTGCCGTACAGCACCGCGCTGTAATCCAGGCAGGCCAGGTTCGGCCGGATCGGTGCCGGCTTGCCGCTGCGCCAGTAATGGCCGACGAACAACAGCGGCTCATCGATGCCATAGCGCAGCAAACTGTTCTTTTCGGTGGACGACAGCGGCGTCCGGGCCACGGGTTCCGGCAGTGCATCCGGTTGGAACACGATGTCGCCGTAGGTTTTCGGATCGTCTTCCCAGAACTTGGTGCGGAAGAACGAACGCACCAGGCCGTCGCCGCTGGTCATGGTCAGGCCATGGGGCAAACGCATGTCCGTGCCGCGCAGCAGCCGGTCGAATACGGTGCAGGCAAAAGAGCCCGACTCCGCCGACGCCTGGAGAAAATGCTCGTCGACGCAGCCGTTGGGGAACAACGCCCGCAGCGGCTCGATCAGCCCGGCGTCCCAGCAGGCGTGGACCACGCGAAAACGCCCGGCATCGACGAACAATGGCAACTGGTAGAACCATTGCTGGAAGTCGTGCCAGTCGCCCGGATGGTGTTCGAACTGGGTCAGGGTTTCGTGCAGCAGGCGGGCATGGCGCGGCGTGTGCTCACGCACGAACTGCTTGCCGCTGCCGGGCAGTGCCGGCGTGCTCCAGCCCAGCGCATTGAACTCGTGGTTGCCCATGATGCACAGCGCCTGACCGGCCTCGACCATGTCGTGGACGATATGCAGTGCCTCGCGAATCCGCGGGCCGCGGTCGATGATATCGCCGACGAACACCGCCATGCGCGAGGCATGTCGCCAGACGCCACCCTGCTTGTGATAACCGAGTCGGTCGAGCAAGTGCTCCAGGGTCAGAGCGCAACCGTGCACGTCACCGATCAGGTCGTAGCTACGCGCGGGATCGAGCATCAGTCGCCTCCACCCCCCAACTTGCTGCCCCAGCCAAGCTTGGTCCGGCAGACTTCATAGTAATTGTGGTCCAGCGGATGGATCAGCCGCAGTTTCTGGGCTTTCTTGCTGACGGTAATGGTGTCGCCCGGCGCGCAGGTGAAGTGGTTCTGCCCGTCGCACGAGACTTGCGGGTAAATCTGCATATCCTTGGACACGACGATTTTCAGCTCACTGTTGCCATCGACCACAATCGGTCTACCCGACAAGGTATGGGGGTACATCGGCACAATCACAATAGCGTCGAGCTTGGGATGCATGATCGGCCCGCCGGCGGACAACGCATAGGCGGTGGAACCGGTCGGCGTCGCGACGATCAGGCCGTCGGCCTTCTGGCTGCAGACGAACTGGCCGTCGATGTACAGCTCGAACTCGATCATTCGCGTGGACTTGCCGGGGTGCAGCACGACGTCGTTCAGTGCATCGCCCTGGCCGATGGCCTCGCCGTGGCGGCGGACTTCGGCCTGCAACAAAAAGCGGTTTTCCACCAGATAGTGGCCATCCAGCACTTCGGCGACCTTGGTTTCCAGCTCATCGGGACGGATATCGGTGAGGAAACCCAGGCTGCCCCGGTTGATGCCGAGCACCGGAATATTGTGTTTGGCCAGCGCCCGGGCGGCACCGAGCAGGCTGCCGTCACCACCGACCACGATGACCATGTCGCAGACTTCGCCGAGCATCTTGCGCGACGAGGTTTGCAAGCCGTGCCCTGGCAGCACTTCGGCGATGGTGTCTTCGAGGATCACGTGCAGGTGACGATCGAGCAGAAACCGTTTCAGTCGGCGGACGGTATCCAGCACCTGGGAACTGCCCAGGCGACCGATGATGCCGATATTGCGAAATTGCTCCATGGGGCTCCTGCGGGGATCTGCGTGGCGGCGAAAACCACGATTATGGGCGAAAGCCGCCCGTAGACAAAATCCTTTCAGCTTCAAGGGTGTGCCCGGGTTTCGGGCTATGCTCGCAAGATGATGCTATTTCCGGATTTGCTCCACCTGCCCCATCAGTTACGCCATCCCGAAGTGCGTGACCTGGCGTGGGTCATCCTCGCGCCGCCCATGCTGGACAATACCCCGTGGCCGCAGCGTCACCCGCTGGCCGGCAGCGACTGGGTGCAGGCACCGGATCGGCTGGAGCATTGGCTGCGGCAGCTGGATCGGGACAGTTATGGCCTGCTGCACTGGCTGGCCCAGGCCCGGACCCGGCGCCTGGGTTTGTACTATGAACGCCTCTGGCAATTCGCCGTGCAGCATGCGCCGGGCATTGAACTGATTGCCGCCAACATGCCGATTCGCCGCGAAGGGCACACCCTCGGTGAACTGGACATGCTGCTGCGCGACCGCGACGGCGTGCATCACCTGGAACTGGCGATCAAGCTCTACCTCGGCCCGCAATCCGGCGACGGACACGACACCGCCCAGTGGCTGGGCCCGGGCTGCCACGACCGGCTCGACCGCAAACTGGCGCACCTGAGCCAGCATCAATTGCCGATTTCCGCGCGCCCCGAGAGCCGTGAAGTGCTGGCGGCGCTGGATATCCAGGCGTTCAGCGCACATTTATGGCTGGGGGGTTACTTGCTGTACCCGTGGCCCGGACAAGCCGCCCCGCCATTGGGTGCCCATCCGCAGCATTTGCGGGGTCGCTGGTTGCATCAAAAGGATTGGCCGGCGTTGTTGGCCCAAAGCCCGCCCGGTCGCTGGCAACCCCTGCCCCGTCACGCCTGGCTGGCGCCGGCGCATTATTCGGCCGAGCACACCTGGAACCCCGGACAGATGCAGGCGTGGCTGGATGACCTGGACCCGCTGGCGCCAGCACAACTGCTGGTGCGCCTGACGGAAAATGCCAGCGGCGACTGGGAAGAGGCCGAGCGATTGTTTCTGGTGGCGGATCTTTGGCCGAATGTGTCGGGACAGGGTTGAGTCCAGTATTGCCTGAGCCGGCCTCTTCGCGAGCAAGCCCGCTCCCACAGGGATCTTCAGTGGATACAAGACTTGTGTTCGGCTGAGGCCCAATGTGGGAGCGGGCTTGCTCGCGAAGGGGCCAACCGGGTCTAAAGAAATAACCACCCAGCGCTTCGCAGGACAAAGCGCCGGCCAATGACCATCAGTCTTTCTTGTGCTGCTCGACCCATTGCCCATAGGCATTGATGAAACTTTGCAGGAACGGCTTTACCGACTCGGACAACTTGCCCGATTCGTCGAACGCCGAACCGGCGTTCCCCAGATAGGCCTCCGGTTGCTGCATCATCGGCACATTGAGAAACACCATGGATTGACGCAGGTTGTGATTGGCACCAAACCCGCCGACGGCCCCCGGCGACGCACTGATAACGGCTCCCGGCTTACCGCTCCAGGCGCTTTTGCCATATGGACGCGAGCCCACGTCAATCGCGTTTTTCAACGGTGCCGGCACCGACCGGTTGTATTCCGGGGTCACGAACAACACCGCGTCGGATGAGCTCACCTGTTGTCGGAAAGTGCTGTAGGCTGCCGGCGGTGAAGTGCCATCGATATCTTCGTTATAGAGCGGCAGATCGCCAATTTCGACGATGTTGAGCTTGAGATTGGCCGGTGCCAGTTCTATCAGGGCCCGTGCGACCTTGCGGTTGATCGATTCCTTTCTCAAGCTGCCGACCACGACGGCGATCGTATAGACGTTGCTCATAAGATTACTCGACTGTCCGATAGGAAGAGCTTGTAGTTATAGATGACGATTCAAACAGCGGGCGACCGAAAACCCCGTCCCTGACTATTTTTTTCCCGTAGGAAAACTTACCTCGCCCAAGCACGGTCTACAGTGCCGCAAATTGAGTGATTTATCTCCAGAGGTTCTAAGCAGATGGCAGCAGTACTCGTCGGTCAGTTCCATGCAAGAGACGCGCAAGGCCGCATTTATTCGGTGCACGAGTTTCAGGACTCCACCCCGGCGGCAGAAGGTTCAGGGCCTGTCACCACCTACAAACTGGCCATTGGCGACCGCGTCAACAAGGTCGACGACAATGAATTCATGCTGGTGCAAACCGGCGTGACCATTACCCGCGAACCGCAAATCGCCAGCGCTTCATAACCCGTCGTTATGAGCAGAAGTCATATGCACGGACTTGGGGTAGGATTCAGCCACTGACTCCTCCACCTGCTGAACATGGACTTCACGCATGCGCTTACGCCATATCGAAGTGATCCAGGCACTCTTGCAGACCGGTCACCTGGGCACCGCCGCCGAATGGCTGCAGTTGCCGGTGGCCGAAGTCGAGCGCTTGCTGCGCGACGCCGAGGATCAGTTGGGTTTCATGCTGTTCGCCAGCGTACGCGGACGATTGCAGGCCACCCGCGAAGCGCGGGAACTGCAGGTGGAAATTGCCCGGGTCTACGATGCGCTCGAACCGGTGCAGCGCCTGGCCAACAGCCTCAGGCAATACCTGGCGCCGCCGCTGCGCATCATCTGCACCCCTCCCCTGGCCAACCAATTGTTGCCACACAGCATCGCGGCCCTGCGCCGACGCCTGCCCGATGCGCCTTGCACGCTGCTGAGCCAGCCCACCCGCGACATCGTCAGAAGCCTGCTGCTGCGTGAAAGCGATCTGGGCCTGAGCCTGCATGACCCCGATCACGCCGACCTCGACTGCCATGTGATCGCCCAGGGCAAACTCCAGTTGCTCGCCCCCCATGGCTGGCTGCAACCGAAACAGAAATACATTTCACTGCAGGATCTGGCCGGCCAATCGATGATCGGCCTGGAGGGGCAGGACCCGTTGAGCCCGGCGCTGGAAAACAAACTGCACGGCTTGCGCCCTGCCCCGGTGATTCAGACCCGGGTCCAGACGCATCAGATGATGCGCAGCATGGTCGAGGCCGGCGAAGGCCTGGCCATCGTCGACCCCTTCACCGCCCTCGGCGCCAAAGCTTCGGGGCTGGATACCTGCCCGCTGGCGCCAGCGGTCCCGATCAGCCTCTATGCCCTGACCCTGAAAAACGCCGAACCCTCTCCGGCGGTTCAGACACTGCTAACCATCGTCACGGAACAAGCCGCGGCGATGCTGACGAACTGAACGGATTTTCCAGCGGGTTTTCGAACAATCGATACCAGAACAACGCCACTTCGGCGGTGTTCGGATCGATGCCGCGATAGCGCAGGTGGTCGATCCCACCAATCACGTAACCGCAGCGTTCATAGAGCCTGCAAGCCCCCAGGTTGTTGTTCTGGGTTTCGAGCATGATGCCTGGCAGCTTTTTCTTGCGGCTCCAGAACTGCGCCACATCCAGCAGGGCCTTGGCCACGCCATGCCGCCGGGCCGGTGCATGCACCGCCAGCTCGTCGATATGGGCAAAGCCGTTCCAGTTGGTGCTGACCACCAGGTGCCCCACGGGCTGGTCATCCAGATAAGCCATGAAAATCGCGCTGTCGGCGGAATCGCGAAAGCTGCTGAATTCCTCGGGATCGATGCCGTAGCACTTGCGATAAGGCGTGATCGGGGTGACAGGCCACTGTGCCACCGGCGCTCCTATTTGTGCCGCACCGTAGGCCGCGACTTCAAAACTGAAATCACTGCCCCAGATATAGGCGGCAAAACCCTCGTCGGCAACCCTTACCGACAACCCTGGATAATTCGGATTTATAACCGGCTGCATACTGGGAAATGTCCTCATTCCTTGATGCAATCGACGGTGTAGCACCGTCCACTGCCCTGATCTTCATGTTGCAATCCGTGCACATCAGCAACGAACCCCGGAAAACTGCTATCGAACGTGCGGGCAAACGCCAGGTAATCGATGATCGAGCGGGTCGACTCGGTAAAGCGCTCACCCGGCATGATCAGCGGAATGCCGGGTGGGTACGGCACCAGCATCACTGCAGCGATCCGCCCGTCCAGCGCATCGATCGACACGGCTTCGACTTCACCCCGCACCAATTGATCATAGGCGTCCGCCGGCTTCATCGCGACTTCCGGCAGAACGGTGTACATGCGCTTGAGGTGCCTGGCGGTGGCGTTGCTGCGATAACAGGCATGCAACTGATCGCACAGATCACGCAGCCCCATGCCCTGATAGCGTGCGACATTCTCTTGCGCCACACAGGGCAGGCAACTGGCCAGACCGACGTTGGCGTCGTAGCTGCGCTTGAACTCCAGCAGTTCGGTGAGCAGCGTGCTCCACTTGCCCTTGGTGATGCCCATGGAGAACAACACCAGGAACGAGTACAGCCCGGTCTTCTCGACCACCAGGCCGCGCTCCCACAGGAACTTGCTGACCACCGCCGCCGGAATCCCGCGCTCGCTGAGGGCGCCACCGGCCGTCAATCCCGGCATCACCAGCGTGACCTTGATCGGGTCGAGCAGCACATAGTCGTCGGTCACGCCGCCAAAGCCGTGCCAGTCGGCATCGGGTTGCAGCAACCAGTCCTCGGTGACGACCCGCTCGATGCCTTCCGCCGACGGCGGTTGCCAGATCGAGAACCACCAGTCATCGGCGGCAATGTGCTGGCGTAAATTGGCCAGCGCACGGCGAAAACTCAGGGCTTCGTCGAACATTTCCTGCAGCAGCGAACGCCCGGCCGGCCCTTCCATCATCGCCGAAGCCACATCCAGCGAGGCGATGATGCCGTACTGCGGCGAGGTCGAGATGTGCATCATGAATGCTTCGTTGAAGCGATCCCGATCCAGTTGCCGCGCACCGCCATCGCGCACGTGAATCATCGATGCCTGACTGAAGGCCGCCAGCAACTTGTGGGTCGAATGGGTGGTGAACACCAACGGGCTGTCTTCATCACGGGAGGTGCCCATGCCGTAGCGCCCGGCAAAGAACTCATGAAACGCTGCATAGGCGTACCAGGCCTCGTCGAAGTGCAACACCTCAACGCTATTGCCCAGTTGCTGTCTGATCAGCTCAGCGTTGTAGCAAAGGCCGTCATAGGTCGAATTGGTCACCACGGCAAGCTTGACCTTCGGGGAACGCCCCTTGGTCAGCGGACTGGCGTCGATCTTGGCCTGGATCGATTCGCGACTGAACTCACTCAGGGGAATCGGGCCGATGATCCCCAGTTCATTACGCTCCGGACACAAGTACAGTGGGATGGCGCCGGTCATGATGATCGAATGCAGCACCGACTTGTGGCAATTGCGGTCCACCAGCACCAGGTCATCGCGGGCGACCACCGAGTGCCAGACAATCTTGTTGGCCGTGGACGTGCCATTGATCACGAAAAAGGTGTGATCGGCGCCGAAATTGCGTGCTGCACGGGCCTCGGCTTCAGCCAGGGGGCCGGTATGATCGAGCAAGGAGCCGAGCTCCGGTACCGACACCGAAAGATCCGAGCGCAGGGTGTTTTCCCCGAAAAACTGGTGAAACGCCTGCCCGACCGGACTTTTGTGATACGCCACGCCACCGCCGTGACCGGGGGTGTGCCAGGAATAGTTGGAATCCGCCGTGTGCTGCACCAACGCCTTGAAAAACGGCGGCAGCAGGCCATCGAGGTATTTGCGCGCGGCGCGGGCCACCTGCCGGGCGAGAAAGGGCACGGTGTCCTCAAACAGATAAAGAATGCCGCGCAACTGATTGAGCTCGGCCATGGCGTCGGCGGGTGCGTTTTCCAGGGTCACTTTTTCGCCCAGGGCGAAGATCGGCAGATCCGGTGCACGCACCCGCGCCAGACCGATCAGTTCGGCCATGTTTTGCAACAAATGAGAATGGGTGCTGGCGTCTTCAGAGGCAATCAACATGCAGGACAGGCCGTGGTAAGTCGACGCCACCAGTCGTCCTTCGGTGTAGTCCACCGCCGAAACGACGCTGAACCCTTCCTGCTCCAGCTCCCGGGCAATCCCCCGCACGCGGTCACCGGCAACGCTGTCGGCCTTGATGTCGCGATGAACGATCAGGACCGGGAATTTCAAGTCTTTGTACATGAGGCTCAGCGTCCTGAGGCGGCAGACCAGAGCCTGCCAATCACCTCAGGGTAGAGTGTTGCAGCGGATGTGGCGAGCGGGATGCACCAACTTGTGGCGACGAGGGAGTTTCCCTGTGGCGAGTATCTGCCAAAGAAGGTGTTATGCCTGGGCTTCAGCCTCGGCCAACTGCACCCACAACGCGGGGGCACCAGCGGATTTGCCGATGATTTCCAGGCGCGCCGCGTGGCGGGCCAGGTCGTCTTCGCTGGCGCGGATGATGCGCGTCGGCTGACGGTCCGCCGGCAAACGGCGAATCTCGGTGGCCGAATTGTCCGCCCCTTCACCCGAGCCATTGCCATCGGAGGCGTTGCCGGCCAGGGACAGGCTGGTCTGCCCCCCGGTCATGGTCAGGTAGACGTCGGCAAGAATCTCGGAGTCGAGCAAGGCGCCGTGCAGTTCACGGCCGGAGTTGTCGACGCCATAGCGTTTGCACAGGGCGTCGAGGCTGTTGCGCTGCCCCGGGTGACGTTCCCGAGCCATCATCAGGGTGTCGAGGATCGAGCAGTGCTGCGTGATGTCCGCGCGGTCCTGTTGGCCCATCAGGGCGAATTCGTTGTTGATGAAGCCAACGTCGAACGCCGCGTTATGGATGATCAGCTGCGCGCCCTTGATGAACTCGAAGAACTCTTCGGCCACCTCGGCAAAACGCGGCTTGCCCACGAGGAATTCGTTGGTGATGCCGTGGACGCCGATCGCGCCCTCGTCACTTTCGCGATCGGGTTGCAAGTACACATGGAAGTGCCGGCCCGTCAGGCGTCGGCCGATCAACTCGACACAACCGATTTCGATAATCCGGTGGCCGTCGGTCACCGGCATGCCGGTGGTTTCGGTGTCGAGTACAACGGATCTGGTGGCCATCAGTGCTCAGCTCTCAATCGGTCAATCGTGCAAAAGCGGCGATGTTAACACGCTCGCCGGGGTCTTTCAGATACACCGAGTCGCCGCCTTCGCGAGCAAGCCCGCTCCCACATTGAATCGGCGTCGGCTCACAACTTTGTGGACGACACGAATCCAGTGTGGGAGCGGGCTTGCTCGCGAAGGCCACGGCGCGGTGCATCGGTAGTACCGAAATCAGCCCTGCTTGTACCCACGCACTTCATCCACACCACGGTTGGCCAACTGGTCGGCCCGTTCGTTGCCGTGATGGCCAATGTGTCCGCGCACCCATTTCCAGGTGACCTTGTGACGGTTGACCTGCTCGTCGAGCAACTTCCACAGGTCAGCGTTTTTCACCGGTTCCTTCGCCGCGGTTTTCCAGCCGCGCTTCTTCCAGTTGTCCATCCACTCGTTGATGCCTTTCATCACGTACTGCGAGTCGGTCACCAACAACACCTCGCAGGGACGCTTGAGCTCTTCCAGGCCACGGATCGCGCCCATCAGCTCCATGCGGTTGTTGGTGGTATTGGCTTCGCCGCCCCAGAGTTCCTTCTCGACGCCCTTGCACACCAGCAGTGCGCCCCAGCCGCCAGGACCAGGGTTGCCTTTGCAGGCGCCGTCGGTGAACAGTTCTACGCTATCGCTCATGCCAATCTATCCAGAAAATGCGCTGGCCCGCCGATCGCTGATCGACGACGCCCGAAGCCGGGACATGCCCGGCCACAAATGAAAAGTGTGTATTACGGTTCGATGTCGCGCCGGTTGACCTTTGCCATCGGCAACGGGATCAGCTTGCCCATCGGCTCGCGCCGCTCCTGACGGACCGGTCGCAGGCCCACCACGATCTTGCGCGCCACCAATAAATAGAAGCCGCCACCCGACAGTTGCCAGTCACCGGCCTTGCGCTCCCAACCGGCCAGGCGGGTCTGCCACGCCGGTGACGCAAGCGGCGGACGATAGCACCCGAAGCGGCGTTTCTCCAGCGCGAAACCCAGCAGGTTCAGCCAGTCGGCGACCCGTGACGGCGAAATGCAGCGCGCCTTGCGCAGCGCATCCTGTGCAAACACATGCCGCAGGCCCCAACTGCTCCAGGGGTTGATACCAATGATCAGCAAATGCCCGCCGGGGCGTACGCTGCTTGCCGCCTCGCGAAGCAGACCGTGGGGCGACAGGCAGAAATCCAGGCCATGCTGCAGCACCACCACATCGGCGGCATGCTCGCTCAGCGGCCAGGCCTGCTCCTCACAAACGATCTCGACCCCCGGCAACGGCGCACCAAGGCGTACATTGCGCTGTACCTGAGGGGCAGACGGCGGAGTCTGGGCCGAGGGACCGTAATGCACCAGATAGCCACCAAAGAACCGCCCGAGCTCGTCTTCGAGCATGCGCCGCTCTTCGTCCAGCAGAAATTGCCCGAGGGGACCGGCCAGCCACTCGCGGGCGGCGCTGATCAACGCCAGCCAGTCAGGATCGGCTTGTGCGAACGCTTTATCAGTCATTGCATTCTCCAACGCGCCAGGAAGTTCTAAGATGCGCCAATGTTTTCCGCTTGGCGAATCCGACGATGATACAGATCACTGCCCTGCCCGCCTTCACCGACAACTACATCTGGTTGTTACAAGACCACGGCAGCAAGCGCTGCGCGGTCGTCGACCCGGGTGATGCCGGCCCCGTACAAGCCTGGCTTGCGGCCAATCCGGGCTGGGTACTGAGTGATATTTTGATCACTCATCACCATCATGACCACGTCGGCGGCGTCGAACAGCTGAAAAAAGCGACGGACGCGAAAGTCTATGGTCCGGCCAGCGAAACGATCCCGGCGCGGGACGTTGCGCTCAAGGACAACGACAAGGTCTGTGTGCTCGGCTGGGACTTCGACGTCCTCGCGGTCCCCGGCCACACCCTGGGGCACATCGCCTATTACCATCACGGCTTGCTGTTCTGCGGCGACACACTGTTTGCCGCCGGCTGCGGACGCTTGTTCGAAGGCACGCCACAACAAATGTACAGTTCGCTGACACGCCTCGCCGGGTTGCCGGAAGACACGCTGGTGTACTGCACCCATGAATACACCCTCGGCAACCTGAAGTTTGCCGCGGCCGTCGAACCGAACAACCCGCACACCGCCGAGCGCCTGGCCAAAGTCACCCGCCAACGGGAATCCGGGATCATGACGCTGCCGTCGACACTGGCGCTGGAAAAGCTCACAAACCCGTTTTTGCGCTCCGGCGAAACATCCGTTAAAGAAAAAGCGGACGAACGGACCGGCACCGATAACTCGGCGCCCGATATGGTTTTTGCGGCGCTTCGAGCGTGGAAAGACAGGTTCTAAAGAGGCCTATCAAGATTGCAACAATTCTGAAAGGTTGACCGCGCAGGGTGCGCTTCCTAGAATCGCCCGACATTTTTGCCCGGAACTTACTTCCAGCCAATGTCGTCACCTATTCGCAAAGCCATCAGTTCAGACGCATTGACCCGCTTGGCTCAAGCCATTGCGGTGGCTGTGTCCGCCACCCTGGCGGGCTGTTCCAGCCATGCGCCGCAGACCGATGCGGCGCACACGCAGAACATCGCCGCTCGCGCCAAGCAGAAGCCGATCTGGCTCAGCGAAAAACCCAGCCCGCAAATTCCCCAGGACGTCTGGGAGCGCATGCGCCAAGGCTTCCAGCTGCAAGACGGGCTGGGCGTCAACCCGCGCATCGAGCAACAGCGCCTGTGGTTCGCCAGCAATCCATCTTTCCTCGAAAACGCCGGCGAGCGTGGCAGCCTCTACATTCACTACATCGTCGAACGCCTTGAAGAACGCAACATGCCGCTGGAACTGGCCCTGCTGCCAGTGATCGAAAGCGCCTACAACCCGATGGCCTATTCCCGGGCCAACGCGGTGGGTCTTTGGCAGTTCATCCCGTCCACCGGGCGTTACTTCAACCTGCGTCAAACCCGCTTCTATGATGGCCGTCGCGACATCACCGCGTCGACCACCGCCGCCCTGGATTACCTGACCCGCCTGCACGACATGTTCAACGGCGACTGGATGCTGGCCCTGGCGGCCTACAACGCCGGCGAAGGCACCGTCAGCCGGGCCATTGAGCGCAATGAACGCCTCGGCCTGCCGACCGACTACTGGAACCTGCCGCTGCCCTCTGAAACCCAGGCCTATGTGCCAAAGTTGCTGGCACTGTCACAGGTGGTGATGGCGCCGGAAGCCTACGGCGTGAACCTCAATCCGATCGCCAACGAGCCCTACTTCCAGGTCGTCGAAATCAACCAGCGCATGGACCTGTCCAAGGTTGCTGAAGTTGCCAACATCGACGAAGACGAACTGTTCCAGCTCAACCCGGCCTTCAAGCAGCGCACCACCCTCGATGGCCCGCAGCATCTGCTGGTGCCGACCTCCAAGGCGCAATTGCTGACCAGCAGCCTGCAGACCATGCGTCCTGAAGAACTGATCAGCAAGAAATCGCTCAAGCCGGTCTTCGAAGGTGCCGACGACAGCCAGGTCGCCAGCGTCAAGCGTTCCTATCGGGTCAAGCGGGGTGACAACCTCGGTTCCATCGCCAAGGCCAACAACGTTGACGTGAAGGACCTGCAACGCTGGAACAAACTGAGCGGCAAGAACCTCAAGCCCGGCCAGACCCTGGTCATGCAGGACAACGGCAAACGCAACGCCGGGCGCGTCAACACCGTGATTGCAGCCAATACCAAGAAACAGCAGGCCAAGTACAAGGTCCAGCAAGGCGACTCGCTGTACATCGTGGCCAAGCGCTTCAACGTAGAGATGCAGCACCTCAAGCGCTGGAACCCGCGTGTCGGCCAGGCGCTCAAGCCTGGTCAGATGTTGACGGTGGCCAATCCGCACTAACTGTAGGAGCGAGCCTGCTCGCGAAAAACCCAAGGGCACCGAGTTGATTCAGGCGTCCCGTGTCATCGTTGACCACCATCGCGAGCAAGCTCGCTCCTACAGAGATTGCGACCCGCCGATATTGCGCAATCACCCACCGTCTTTTTCCTGTCCATACAAGCTGTTACTGTACGGTCCACAAAGCCCAAGCCGCCTGGATCGGATCCCCTATTTGAAGCGTCCCCTGCCCCTGCTCCTGATCAGCCTGGCCTTGAGCTCCACCGCAAGCGCGACGATCAGCGAAAGCCATGGTTATGCGCAGTTCGGCACGCTCAAGTACCCGGCCCGATTTACCCACTTCGACTGGGTCAACCCGCAAGCGCCCAAGGGCGGTACTTTGCGGGTGATGGCGTTTGGCACCTTCGACACGCTCAACCCCTACACCTTCAAGGGCACCAGCCCGGTCACCACGCCGAGTTTCCTGCAATACGGCATCAACGAGCTCAACGAACCGCTGATGGTCGGCACGGGGCAGTACGCACCTTCGGGTGACGAGCCCGCGTCCAGCTACGGCCTGATTGCCCAGTCGGTGGAGTACAACGAGAACCGCAGCTGGGTGGTGTTCAACCTGCGTCCCGAAGCACGCTTCCATGACGGCACGCCGATCACTGCCTACGACGTCGCGTTCTCCTATCGCGTGTTGCTCAAGGAAGGCCATCCGCTGTACCGCACCAGTCTTCAGGAAGTGTCGCGGGTCGACATCCTCAACCCGCAGCGCATCCGTTTCGTGTTCAAGCGAGCCGGCAATCCGCTGCTGATCCTGCGCCTGGGTGAAATGCCGGTGCTGGCGCAGCACTACTGGAAAGGCCGCGACTTCAAGGCCACCACTTTCGAGCCGCCGCTGGGCAGCGGGCCGTATCGCATCACCTCGGTTACGCCAGGACGACAGATCGTCTTCGAACGGGTCAAGGATTACTGGGGCAAAGACCTGCCGGTCAATCGCGGCAAGTACAACTTCGACCACATGGAAGTCGAGTTCTACCGTGACAGCGTCGTGGCGTTCGAGGCGTTCAAGGCCGGTGAGTTCGACATCTATATCGAGCACCAGGCGAAGAACTGGGACACCGGCTACAACTTCCCCGCCGTACGCCGCGGCGAGGTGATCAAGGCGCAGATTCCCCATCAGATCCCGACCCAGACCCAGGGCCTGTTCATGAACAGCCGCCGTCCGGCTTTCTCGGACACCAAGGTCCGTGAAGCGCTGGGGCTGATGTTCAACTTTGAATGGACCAACCGCTCGCTGTTCGGCGGCGCCTACCAACGCGCCATGAGCTATTACCCCAACAGCGAGTTCTCGGCCAGCGGTTTGCCGGTCGGACATGAATGGCTGCTGCTCAAGCCCTATCGCGAGCAACTGCCGGCCAGGCTCTTTACCGAGCCGTTCAGCCTGCCGCAGACCGATGGCCGCGGCATTCCCCGGGAGACCCTGCGCAAAGCCCTCGGCCTGCTCGCCGAAGCCGGCTGGAAGCTCAATGGCCAGCGCCTGCAAAACACCGCCGGGCAGCCTCTGCGCCTGGAACTGCTGCTGGTCAACCCGAACCTGGAACGCATCCTCCAACCTTACGTCGAGAACCTGGCCAGCATCGGCATCGACGCGCGGCTGCGCACGGTCGATCGCGCGCAATACAAGCAGCGCCTCGACCAGTTCGATTTCGACATGATTCTGATGACCCTCAACCAGACGCTCAGCCCGGGCCTGGAACAATGGCAGTACTTTCACTCCAGCCAGGCCGGGGTCAAGGGCAGCAAGAACTACGCCGGCATTGCCAACCCGGTGGTCGACCATTTGCTCGAACAGTTGCTGGCCGCCCGGACCCGCGATGAACAGGTCGCCGCCAGCAAGGCCCTCGACCGCGTGCTGCTGTGGCAGCACTACATCGTTCCCAACTGGTACCTCAATTATCACCGCCTGGGGTACCGCAACCGGCTCGCCTTCGTCACCACGCCGCCCTACACCCTGGGCCTGAACGCGTGGTGGCTGAAATCTTCGGAGAAAGATCAATGAAACCCATCCGTGCCCTGCTCCTGCAGGCCAGCGGTCTGCTGTTCGCCGGGCTGGCCTGCGCCGCCCCGCAACATGCCGTGACCCTGTATAACGAACCGCCGAAATACCCGGCCGATTTCAAACACTTCGACTACGTCAACCCGGACGCGCCCAAGGGCGGGATTTTCCGCCAGGCCGGTTTCGGCGGCTTCGACAGCCTTAACCCCTTCATCAGCAAAGGCGTGCCGGCGGACGATATCGGCATGATCTACGACACCCTGGCCAAGCAAGGCCTGGACGAGCCGTTCACCGAGTACGGCTTGATCGCCCGCCTGATCGAGAAAGCCCCGGACAACGCCTGGGTGCGCTTCTACCTGCGCCCGGAGGCACGCTTCCATGACGGCCATCCGATTCGCGCCGAGGACGTGGTGTTCAGCTTCCAGATGCTGACCAAGGACGGCGCGCCGATGTACCGCGGCTACTACAGCGATGTGGCCGAAGTGATCGCCGAAGACCCGCTCACCGTACTGTTCAAGTTCAAGCACACCAACAACCGCGAACTGCCGCTGATCCTCGGCCAGTTGCCGGTACTGCCCAAACACTGGTGGGCCGACCGTGACTTCAACAAGGGCAACCTGGAAATTCCGCTGGGCAGTGGCCCGTACAAGGTCGGCGAAGTGAAAGCCGGACGCTCGGTGCGATACGAGCGGGTCAAGGACTACTGGGGCAAGGACCTGCCGGTCAATCGCGGTTTCTACAACTTCGACGTGATGACCACCGACTACTACCGCGACAACACCGTGGCCCTGGAAGCGCTCAAGGCCGGGCAGTTCGACTACTGGCTGGAAATGACCGCGAAGAACTGGGCCAACGCCTACAACATTGCGGCGGTCACCGAAGGTCGACTGGTCAAGGAACAGATTCCCAACGGCAATCCCACCGGCATGCAAGGGTTCGTATTCAATATGCGCCGCCCGGTGTTCCAGGATGTGCGGGTGCGCCAGGCCCTGTCGCTGTTGCTGGATTTCGAATGGACCAACAAGCAACTGTTCAACGGTGCCTACGCGCGTACCCGCAGTTACTTCGAGAACTCGGAAATGGCCGCCACCGGCCTGCCTGACACCGATCAGGTGGCGATCCTCGAACCGTTCCGCAGCAAGCTGGCGCCGCAGGTGTTCAACGAAGCCTTCCAGAACCCGACCACCGACGGCAGCGGCATGATCCGCGCCCAGCAACGGCAAGCCTATCAATTGCTGCAGGAGGCCGGCTGGCGCATCGTCGATGACAAGATGGTCGATGCCACCGGCAAGCCGGTGGTCATCGAGTTCCTGTTGGCCCAGACCGAATTCGAACGGGTGCTGCTGCCGTTCAAACGCAACCTGAGCGACCTGGGCATCGACCTGGTGATCCGCCGGGTCGACGTCTCGCAGTACATCAACCGCGTGCGTTCCCGGGACTTCGACATGATCGTCGGCAGCTTCCCGCAGTCCAACTCGCCGGGTAACGAACAACGGGAATTCTGGATGTCGGACGCCGCCGACAAGCCCGGCAGCCGCAACTCCATGGGCCTGAAGGATCCGGTGGTCGATCAACTGGTCGAGCAACTGATCAA
The DNA here is from genome assembly GCF_019947335.1 of Pseudomonas sp. BF-R-24. Taxonomy (NCBI): domain Bacteria; kingdom Pseudomonadati; phylum Pseudomonadota; class Gammaproteobacteria; order Pseudomonadales; family Pseudomonadaceae; genus Pseudomonas; species Pseudomonas sp. BF-R-24. The sequence goes on along the minus strand of NZ_JAGYGG010000008.1, from coordinate 182,626 downwards.
CGCCGATTCGCGCAACAGCCTGGTGGCGCACGCCCGCGCGCTGGACCGAGTTCTGCAATGGGGCTATTACGTAATACCCAACTGGCACATCAAGACCTGGCGCGTGGCGTACTGGAACCACATCGGCCATCCCAAGGTCTCGCCTAAATACGATATCGGCACGGCCACCTGGTGGGTCAAACCGGACATCAAGCCGGCAATAGAAGTCGAAACCACACTGCAGGCCGATCCTGCGGGCACGGAGTAATCAGATGCTGGCGTACATTTTTCGGCGACTGTTGCTCATCATTCCGACCCTGTTCGGCATTCTGCTGATCAACTTCGTGATCATCCAGGCGGCCCCCGGTGGGCCGGTGGAACAGATGATCGCCAAGCTCGAAGGCTTCGAAGGCGCCACCAGCCGCATCGCCGGCGGCGGTGCCGAAGTCTCGGTGGCAGGCTCGGCCTATCGCGGCGCCCAGGGCCTGGACCCGGCGCTGATCAAGGAAATCGAGCACATGTACGGCTTCGACAAATCGGCGCCGGAACGCTTGTGGATCATGGTCAAGAACTATGCATCCCTGGATTTCGGCGACAGCTTCTTCCGCGACGCCAAGGTCATCGACCTGATCAAGGAAAAGATGCCGGTGTCGATCTCCCTCGGGCTGTGGAGCACGCTGATCATGTACCTGGTGTCGATCCCGCTGGGGATCGCCAAGGCCAAGCGGCACGGCAGCCACTTCGACGTCTGGACCAGTTCGGCGATCATTGTCGGCTACGCGATCCCGGCGTTCCTGTTCGCCATCCTGTTGATCGTGGTGTTCGCCGGCGGCAGTTACCTGGACTGGTTCCCCTTGCGCGGGCTGACCTCGAACAACTTCGACGAACTGAGCATGGGCGGAAAGATCCTCGACTACTTCTGGCACCTGGCACTGCCGGTGACCGCGCTGGTCATCGGCAACTTCGCAACCATGACCCTGCTGACCAAAAACAGCTTCCTCGACGAGATCAACAAGCAGTACGTGATCACCGCCAGGGCCAAGGGCCTGACCAACCACCGCGTGCTGTACGGCCACGTGTTCCGCAACGCCATGCTGCTGGTGATCGCCGGGTTTCCTTCGGCCTTCATCGGCATCTTCTTCACCGGCTCGTTGCTGGTGGAGGTGATCTTCTCCCTCGACGGCCTTGGCCTGATGAGTTTCGAGGCGGCGATCAACCGCGATTACCCGGTGGTGTTCGGCACGCTGTTCATCTTCACCCTGCTCGGGCTGGTGGTGAAACTGATCGGCGACCTCACCTACACCTTTGTCGATCCGCGCATCGACTTCGAAAGCCGGGAGCATTGAGATGAACCTGTCCCCTCTCAATCGCCGCCGCTTCGAACTGTTCAAGGCCAACAAGCGTGGCTGGTGGTCGCTGTGGCTGTTCCTGATCCTGTTTGGCGCAAGCCTGGGTGCCGAGTTGATCGCCAACGACAAGCCGCTGGTGGTGCACTACGACAACAACTGGTACTTCCCGGCGCTCAAACGCTACCCGGAAACCACCTTCGGCGGCGAATTTCCGCTGGAAGCCAACTACAAGAGCCCGTACATCCGCGAACTGCTCAAGGCCAAAGACGCCTGGGTGCTGTGGGCGCCGATTCCCTACAGCTACCAGAGCATCAACTACGACCTGAAAGTCCCGGCCCCGGCCCCGCCCTCGACGGACAACCTGCTGGGCACCGACGATCAGGGCCGCGACGTGCTGGCCCGGGTGATCTACGGTTTCCGCATTTCGGTGCTGTTCGCCCTGACCCTGACCGTGCTCAGCTCGATCATCGGCGTGATCGCCGGGGCCTTGCAGGGTTTCTACGGCGGCTGGGTGGATCTGGCCGGGCAGCGCTTCCTGGAAATCTGGTCCGGATTGCCGGTGCTGTACCTGCTGATCATCCTTGCCAGTTTCGTGCAGCCAAACTTCTGGTGGTTGCTGGGGATCATGCTGCTGTTCTCATGGATGAGCCTGGTCGACGTGGTGCGCGCCGAGTTCCTGCGCGGGCGCAACCTGGAATACGTACGCGCCGCCCGCGCCCTGGGCATGCAGAACGGCGCGATCATGTTCCGTCACATCCTGCCCAACGCGATGGTTTCGACCATGACCTTCATGCCGTTCATCCTCACCGGCGCCATCGGTACGCTGACCGCCCTGGACTTCCTCGGCTTCGGCTTGCCGGCGGGCAGCCCGTCCCTGGGTGAACTGGTGGCCCAGGGCAAATCCAACCTGCAGGCGCCGTGGCTGGGCATCAGCGCCTTCGCCGTGCTGGCCTTGATGTTGAGTCTGCTGGTGTTCATCGGCGAGTCCGCTCGCGATGCCTTCGACCCGAGGAAGTGAAATGAATCAGCACAATCTGATCGAAGTACGCGACCTGTCCGTCAATTTTGTCGTCGGTAATCGCTGCCAGCGGGCGGTCGAAGGCGTCAGCTTCGACATCAAGCGCGGTGAAACCCTGGCGTTGGTCGGCGAGAGCGGTTCCGGCAAGTCGGTCACCGCACACTCGATCCTGCGCCTGCTGCCCTACCCGCTCGCCCGGCATCCGTCCGGCACCATCTTGTATTCCGGGCAGAACCTGCTGGACCTGAAAGAAAAAACCATCCGCCACATTCGCGGCAACCGGATTGCGATGATCTTCCAGGAGCCGATGACCTCGCTCAATCCCCTGCACTCGATCGAGAAACAGATCAATGAAGTGCTGGGCATCCACAAGGGCCTGACCGGCAAGGTTGCGACCAAACGCACCCTGGAGCTGCTGGAGATGGTCGGCATCCCCGAGCCGCACAAGCGACTCAAGGCCCTGCCCCACGAATTGTCCGGCGGCCAGCGTCAGCGGGTGATGATCGCCATGGCCCTGGCCAACGAGCCGGAACTGCTGATCGCCGACGAGCCGACCACCGCGCTGGACGTGACCGTTCAGCTGAAAATCCTCGAATTGCTCAAGGAATTGCAGGCCCGATTGGGCATGGCCCTGCTGCTGATCAGCCATGATTTGAACCTTGTGCGAAGAATTGCGCACCGCGTATGTGTCATGCAGCAAGGTTGCATCGTCGAACAGGCATCGTGCGAAGAACTGTTCCGCGCGCCGCAGCATCCGTACACTCGGGAACTGCTGGCAGCGGAGCCCGGCGGCAAGCCTGCAAGCAACGTGATCGGCCCGCCCTTGCTGGCGGTCGAGGACCTCAAAGTCTGGTTTCCGATCAAGAAAGGCCTGCTCAAGCGCACGGTGGATTACGTCAAGGCGGTCGACGGCATCAATTTCAGCCTGCCCCAGGGCCAGACCCTGGGGATAGTGGGAGAAAGCGGTTCCGGCAAATCGACCCTGGGCCTGGCAATTTTGCGGTTGATCGCCAGCAAGGGCGCCATCCGCTTTGAAGGCCAGCAGCTAGACTGCCTGACGCAGCAACAGGTCAGGCCGCTGCGACGGGAGATGCAAGTGGTGTTTCAGGACCCGTTCGGCAGCCTGAGCCCGCGGATGTGCGTGAGCCAGATCGTTGGCGAAGGCCTGCGGATCCACAAGATGGGCACCGAGGCGGAACAGGAACAAGCGATCATTGCAGCACTCAAGGAGGTAGGTCTGGATCCGGAAACCCGGCACCGCTACCCCCACGAATTTTCCGGCGGGCAACGGCAGAGAATCGCCATTGCCCGGGCATTGGTGTTAAAACCGGCGTTGATTTTGCTGGACGAGCCGACTTCGGCCCTCGACCGCACGGTACAACGCCAGGTAGTGGAGCTTTTGCGTTCACTGCAAACCAAGTACAACCTGACGTATCTGTTTATCAGCCATGACCTGGCTGTGGTGAAAGCGCTGAGCCACCAGTTGATGGTGGTCAAGCATGGCCAAGTGGTCGAACAGGGAGACGCGCAAAGCATTTTTGCCGCCCCCCAACATCCGTATACACAGCAGTTGCTGGAAGCCGCTTTTTTGGCTCCGGCCACTGCGCAATAACCTGAAAGAGGAGCAACACATGGGTTTTCTCGCCGGTAAGCGCGTACTGATCGTCGGTGTCGCCAGCAAGCTGTCCATCGCATCCGGCATCGCTGCCGCCATGCATCGCGAGGGCGCTGAGCTTGCCTTCACTTATCAGAACGACAAACTCAAGGGTCGTGTCGAAGAGTTCGCACAAGGCTGGGGTTCGAGCCCTGAGCTGTGCTTCCCGTGCGATGTGGCCAGCGATGAAGAAATCGCCAAGGTCTTCGAAGCGCTGAGCAAGAAGTGGGACGGCCTGGACTGCATCGTGCACTCCGTCGGCTTCGCCCCGGGCGACCAACTGGACGGCGACTTCACCGAAGCCACCACCCGCGAAGGTTTCCGCATCTCCCACGACATCAGCGCCTACAGCTTCGTGGCCCTGGCCAAGGCTGGCCGCGAAATGATGAAAGGCCGCAACGGCAGCCTGCTGACCCTGTCGTACCTGGGCGCCGAGCGCACCATGCCGAACTACAACGTCATGGGCATGGCCAAGGCTTCCCTGGAAGCCGGCGTACGTTACCTGGCCGGCTCCCTGGGCCCGGACGGTACTCGCGTCAACTGCGTATCGGCAGGTCCCATCCGCACCCTCGCCGCTTCCGGCATCAAGAACTTCCGCAAGATGCTGGCCGCCAACGAAGCGCAAACCCCGCTGCGCCGCAACGTCACCATCGAAGAAGTCGGCAACGCCGGCGCCTTCCTGTGCTCGGACCTGGCGTCCGGCATCAGCGGTGAAATCATGTACGTGGACGGTGGCTTCAACACCACGGCCATGGGCAGCATCGAAGAGTAATCTTCGGTCAGCCAAAAAAACCCGCCGCTTTTGGCGGGTTTTTTATGCCTGCGATTTCCCGGACAAACACAATCCCCCTGTGGGAGCGGGCTTGCTCGCGAAAGCGGTGTGCCAGTCAACATCAATGCTGAATCTGAAGCCGTCTTCGCGAGCAAGCCCGCTCCCACAGGGTTAGTGTTATGTCAGGCATTGCGCAAACAACTGCTGAATCGGCTGCATCCGCTGGCTATAGCGCTGCAACAGCACGATCTCCCGATGGAAGGTCAGTTCGCCCAGTGGGACGATCCGCACCCCGGCCCCATGCTCCAGCCACAGCCCCGCCTCCGGCAACAACGAAACCCCCAACCCACACTCGACCATTTTGACAATGGCCTCCAGTTCATCCAGCTCCAGCGCCACGTGCACCTCGATCTGCCGTTCGCGCAGAAACCGCGTCACCAGCCGCCCGCCAAACGAATTGCGGTCGTAGCGCACATGAGGGTGCTCGGCGAGCAGTTGCAGCGGATCATCGCCGTCCAGGTCCGCCGGTACGATCAGCACGAACGGTTCCCGGCGAATGACCTGCGCAGACAATTCCTTGGGCAACTCAAACGGCGGCTTGATCAGAATCGCCAGGTCCACTTCTCCCGTGTCGACCTGACTCAGCAGGTTCAGTGACACACCGGGCACCAGCTTGGGCTCCAGCAAGGGCGCCAGTTGGCGCAAGCGCAGCAGCGCCTGGGGCAGCAGCCCGGTCTGAGCAGTCGCCACTGCGCCGATTCTCAGTTCGCCACGGTACTCGCTGACATCGTCGCTGACGGCCATGCGGCTGAAGGTCTCGAGCATTTCCCTGGCCATCGGCACCGCACGCTGCCCCGCCGCGTTGAGCAGCGCCTGGCGGCCGGTGCGGTCGAACAGACGGATGCCAAGGGCTTGTTCCAGGTTGCGAATCTGCGCGCTGACCGCCGACTGCGTCAGGCCGATGTGCATGCCCGCTGCCGCGAACGTGCCGTAACGCGCCACCGCGATAAAGGTTTTCAGTTCGCGCAGCATGGTGGCCTCGATTGATCGAAATAATTTGAGCTCGATGCAAAAATTATCGTCTTTCAATCAAAAAGCACAGGGCTAAACTCGACACATTCCCACCCACACCGAGGTTCGCCTGATGCAACTGTCCCCTTTTCACCTGGCCATTCCGGTCTACGACTTGCCGGCCGCCCGACATTTCTATGGTTCAGTGTTTGGCCTGGAAGAAGGCCGCTCAAGCGATCAATGGGTGGATTTCAATTTTTTCGGCCATCAACTGGTGATTCACCTGGCACCGAAAAACCCCACGCAAGAAGCCGCGCACACCAATGCCGTGGATGGTCACGATGTGCCGGTGCCGCATTTTGGCGTGGTGCTCGAGATGGCCGAGTGGGAGGCGCTGGCCGAGCGGCTGAAGTCGCTGGAGACACGCTTCGTGATCGAACCGGGGATTCGTTTTCAGGGGCTGGTGGGTGAACAGGCGACGATGTTTCTGTTTGATCCTTGCGGGAATGCGCTGGAGTTCAAGGCGTTCAAGGATATTGGGCAGTTGTTTGCCAAGTAGGCGTTGCCTGTCGGGACGCCATCGCGAGCAAGCTCGCTCCCACAGTGGATTTGTGGCATTCATAAATCCTGTGGGAGCGAGCCTGCTCGCGAAGAGGCCCGCTAATACAACACCGCCCTAACGGCTCATCACACGCTCGGCCTCCTCCAGCAGTTCCTCGATTGAGTCATGAACAGCGGGGTTGTATTCGACCTGGGTAACGCTGAACCGAATGTCATAACTGCGATGCGCCGTGGCGTTGCGCTCATCGAGTATCTCATTGAGTCGCACCTTGATCGCCTCAATCTCAACGGCACTGGACCCGGTCAGCAGCGCCACGAACCGGTCGCCGTCGAGTCGGCCAACCACATCGTTTTCACGAAAGCCGATACGCAGGACATCGGCGAACGTCTTGAGCGCATCGTCACCTTTGGCCCGGCCATACAGATAGCAGATGAGCTTGAATTCATCGAGGCTGAGGTACAGCAGTGTCGCCGGCGTCTCCAGTTGTCGGCAGGCGTCCAGCCCGAGTTGGGCCAATGCGGTGAAACCATGGCGATTGGACAGCAGCGTCAGCTCGTCCATGCTCGCCATCTGCACTCCTGCCAGTTCTTGTTCGGCCTGGCGAGCCAGTTCGCGCAACCGTTCACGTTCTTGCTGTGGCGTGAGCAACGGGTTGGCTGATTGGCCCGGTTTACCTGTTTTGCCTGAGATCAACATCGTTCACTCCCTTGGCGGGTATGTACGTTAGAGTCGCCCGTACCCGCATTGACTCCCTGTAAGCGTGCCGCTGGTCAGCTACCTGCCACCGGGCACGGTCCTCCCGCATCGGCCCAGCGCTTGAACCGGGCGACGAAAATATCGTGGGGCACCGGCACCGGCGCGCGATTGCCGCCGGGGTTCCAGCCCCACAGCACCAGCTTGTCGTCGCTGACGTGCTTGATCAGCGCGGCAAAATCCCGATCGCCGTTGCTGGAGCGATCCTTGATCATCGCGCACAGCCGGTCGGCCGGCAGGCCGATCCAGGCCATGCGGTGCGCGGCCGGTGGCAAACTCCAGTGCGGCGCACCCGGTGGTGCGTGGGGGCCGTAACTGGCCGGCGGATTGCTTTGCGCATGGCAGGTTGCACAGGGCAACCCGGCCGAACCCTTGCCGTCCATGCCACGCACGACATTCATGGCGTGGGGCACGCCGCCATCGAATTGCAGCGGCGAATCCCCAGGAATATGGCAGTTCTGGCAACGGGGACTCTGGAAGACCTTCTGCACGGTGTCGAACGCCTGCAAGGCCTCGCGATCATCGGCGAACACGTGCGATGCGTAGGCGATGAGACAGACCAGGATCACCGCCCCAAGCAACCAGTGATGTCGTTTCATCTCACACCCCCGCCAGCTGCAAGGGCAGCTCCCGCAGGCGCTGTCCGGTCAGGGCAAACACCGCGTTGGCCACCGCTGGCGCCATGGGTGGCACACCGGCTTCGCCGATACCACCGGGTTTGTCGCTGCTGGGCACGATATGCACTTCGACCAGCGGCATTTCGTTGAGCCGCAGCACCCGATAGTCGTGATAGTTGGATTGCACCACCTGCCCGTCCTTGAGTGTCAGCTTGCTGTGCAAGGCGAAGCTGAGGCCAAAGGTAATACACGACTCCATCTGCGCGGCGATGCTCTGCGGGTTGACCGCAATGCCGCAATCCACCGCGCACACCACCCGGTGCACGCGGATGGCGAGGTTGTCCTGGGACACCTCGGCCACTTGGGCCACGTAGCTGCCGAACGACTCATGCACCGCTACACCCAGGGCATGGCCGTCCGGCAGTGGCGCCTTCCAGTTGGCCTTCTGCACCGCGAGGTTCAGCACACCGAGATGGCGCGGATGGTCCTTGAGCAAGGTGCGCCGATATTCCACCGGATCCTTGCCGGCCGCCGTGGCCAGTTCATCGATCAGCGACTCCATGACAAACGCGGTGTGGGTGTGCCCCACCGAACGCAGCCACAACACGCTGATGCCGGTTGTCGGTGAGTGCAGTTCGATCTGGTGATTGGCCAGCCCTTCGATGTAAGGGCTATCGACCACGCCTTCGACGGAGGTCTTGTCGATCCCGTCCTTCACCATGCTCGCTTCAAGCGAGGTCCCGGCCATGATCGACTGCCCGACCATCACATGTTTCCAGGCCAGCGGCAGGCCGTCAGCGCCCAGCCCGATGCGCGCATGGTGCAGGAACGCCGAGCGGTAATAGCCGCCGCGGATGTCGTCCTCCCGCGCCCACACGGTTTTCACCGGTGCACCGGCAGCCTTGGCGACATACACCGCTTCGCTGACGAAATCCGACGTCGGATTGGCCCGTCGCCCGAAGCCGCCACCGAGAAACTCGGTATGGATCACCACCTGTTCGGGTTTGAGCCCGGTGATTTTCCCGGCGACCATTTGGTCCAGGGTCTGGAACTGGGTGCCAGTCCAGATTTCGCATTTGTCCTTGGTGATGCTCACCGTGCAGTTTAGTGGCTCCATCGGCGCGTGGGCCAGGTAAGGCACGCTGTATTCAACGTCGATCTTCTTGGCCGCTTTCGCCAGCGCAGCCTGAGTATCCCCCGCCTGGCCAGCGTTCAGGCCGGGGGTGGTGGCGAGTTTGCGGAAGTTCTCCAGCAACACCTGGCTGTCGAGCCCGGCGTTCGGCCCCGGATTCCACTCGATTTTCAGCGCATCGCGCCCCAGCTTCGCCGCCCAAAAATGATCGGCAATCACCGCGATGCCGGTCGGCACTTGCACCACTTTGTGCACACCCGGAATCGCCAGCGCTTCGGCGCCTTCAAAGGATTTGACGCTGCCGCCGAAGGTGGGCGAACGGGCGACCATCGCAGTCATCAGCCCGTCAAACTGCACGTCCATGCCGAACTTCGCCCGGCCGGTGATTTTTTCCGGAGTGTCCAGACGCTGGGTGGGTTTGCCGATCAGCCTCCAGTCCTTTGCGTCCTTGAGTTTGATCGAGGCCGGGTCTGGCCGTGGCAATTGCCCGGCCTCATCGGCCAGTTCGCCGTAGGTGGCACGGTGCTCACCGGCCATGACCACCCCCGATTCGGTATGAATCTCGGACGGCGCGACGTTGAAACGCTTGGCCGCTGCGTCGATCAACATCAAGCGCGCCGCCGCGCCGGCCTGGCGATAGCGGTCGAACTCCATCCAGGTCGAGGTCGAGCCGCCGGTGATTTGCATCCCGCCAAAACCAGGCAGGCCGTAATCGGCGGCCGAAGCCGGTGCATGCTCGACGCGGATTTTCGTCCAGTCGGCGTCCAGTTCTTCGGCGATCAGCATGGTCAGGCCGGTCCAGATGCCCTGGCCCATTTCCGAGTGCCCCAGCAATACGGTGACACTGTTGTCGTTGCCAATACGCAGGAAGGCATTGGGCGCAAACACGTTGCCCTGGTTTTCCGCGCCCATGGCGAAACGGTGGGCACCGGGCATGGCAAACGCGACCACCAGCCCGCCGCCCAGCATGGCACTGCCCTTGAGGAAACCACGACGCGATAACGCGTTGATGCTGTTCATGGCGCAAGCTCCCTTCAACCCGGCCTCAACCCAGCTCGGCGGCGCGCTTGACCGCCGCGCGGATCCTCGGGTAAGTGCCGCAACGGCAGATGTTCCCGGACAGCGCCTGATCGATGTCGCTGTCGGTCGGTTTCGGAATTTTCGCCAGCAATGCGGCCGCCGACATGATCTGCCCGGACTGACAGTAGCCACACTGGACCACGTCAAGTTCCGCCCAGGCCTGTTGGACCGGGTGCGAACCATCCGCGGAAAGGCCTTCGATGGTGAGAATCTTTTGCCCATGGGCCACGGTCGTGGCCGGTGTGATGCACGAGCGCAGCGGTGCGCCATCGACGTGCACGGTGCAGGCCCCGCATTGGGCGATGCCGCAGCCGAATTTGGTGCCGGTGAGGTGGGCGACATCGCGCAAGACCCAGAGCAGCGGCATGTCGGCGGGGACATCCAGCTCCTGATCCTGGCCATTGATGTTCAGGGTCAGCATGGCGCGGTTCCTCAGACTCAGGGTGATCTGAAGGGGCGTCGCTGCGGCCTTGTAAAACCTGCGCGCGCCTCGGGTTACCCTTCAGCTAAGCGCAAATTTGCCGGCAGGCCGAGGCGCATCGACCACCGGTCACCTGTAGGAGCGAGCTTGCTCGCGAAAAACGTCAGTACAACGCGGTCGTTCAGACAGGGCGCGTTATCGTTGACGTCCGTCGCGAGCAAGCTTCGCTCCTACACCCTGGGCTTGAACAAAATACCGATGTAACGCGACAGAAACAGCCCGAATGCCATACACCAAAGCAGCGCCGACATTCCCAATCCCCACCCGGAAAACGGCACCAGCAACACCCGTGACACACCCGCCACCAGCACCAGGGCAAATCCCACAACGATTACTTTCGAGGGCAGCAACGGCCGCCCGGTGTGCCCCAGGCTGACCCGCGCGATCATCGCCAGAACCACCCCGCCGATGCCGCCGACGGCCAGCGAATGGGTGGCCAGGCTTTGCTGCGGCATCCAGCCCAGGTGCCACAGCGCCATGGCCAGCGTCGCCACCGCGAGCCAGGTGTAAGCCAGGTACAGCGACCACAGCAGCGGCACGCGCCACAGGCCGCGATCATGCCAGCGCCACAATCGCAGCAGATGCAGACCGCTGATCAACGCAAACAACAGCGCCAGCCACACACGTGGGGCGTCATTCAAACCGGCGGCAAAAGACACCGCCGCCAGCATCGCGCTGATCAGCAACACCTTGCCCGGCAACGGATGAGCCGCAGGCGTTGCGGGACGGTTCAAGCCGCGCTGGATGAAGAACGGAATCACCCGCCCGCCGATCACGCTCATCAGCGCGCCCACCAGCCACAAAGCGGCCAGCACGCCATGCCGCTGCAGATTCACGTCTTCATTGAAAATACCCAGCAACGTCAGCGCCTGACAGCCTGCCAACAACGTGACCATCAGTAAAACCGGATAATTTTCCCGCTTGCCGGCGGCGATCAAATCCCGTCCCAGCACACACGCCAGCAGCGGCAGAAAGGGCACTTGCAAGGCCAGCAACAGGATGGCGGGCATCGGCATCAACCAGGCCAGCCGAGCGATCAGCCATACCAGCACCAGCCCGATCAGCGGCCACCCATTGAGCCCTGGCCGGCCGGTCCAGTTAGGTACCGCCGTCAACAGAAACCCGGCAATGATGGCCGCGGTAAAACCGAACGGCATTTCATGGCGATGCCAGGCGAGCATGCCACCCATTGGTTGTGCGCCGGGGAGTCGACCGTACAACCACAACGCCCAGACCGCCACCGCGATGGCCGCGAACCCGGCACCCGCCAGAAAAAACGGGCGAAAGCCGAGGGAGAAAACAGGTGCAGCAGCGATTCCACGCATCACGCCACCACTCTGGCCGGAGTTTGGCTCAGCCCGTACTGCGACAGCAGGCGCATGACATAGCCGATTTTCAGCAGGGTCGGGCCGAGGATGGTCATGGCGTGCATCGACACCAAGGCGACAATCGACAGGTGCCCTGCATAGAGATAGGCGCCGTAGACTCCGGCGAGCAACATGACCAGGCCAACGCCGAGTACGCGATTGGAGAGATGCAGAACGTTTTGAGGGTTGCTGAAGAAATGGGACATTTTCCGTACGCCTGTAGCCGCTCAGTTGTACGTTTGATGTTTCATGTTCCGTGCCAGCTCATGAGCCCTTTTAAACCGGCATCTCCAGATCAACGCAGTCAATTTGACTCAACCCCGACATTGTCCTTATGACAACAGAAAGAGTCATTACGACAACAACGTCCTCCAGACACGGTTCAATCAACCTAAAAGCAAACCAATATCATTTGCACAGACATGGGCCATTTGCTTTAATCGCGATCAATTCTTATTTGCACAAGGGCGTGAACCGCCCATGGACATGCGCTCACGATGACGGTTGCCGATTCCTCCTGCGTCCAGACCCTCTACGCCACGCATCACCGCTGGTTGCACGCGCTGCTGCGCCGGCGTCTGAACAACGCGTTTGATGCTGCCGACCTGGCCCATGACACCTTCATCCGTGTGCTCAAGCGCCCTCAGGTGTTCGACGGCGAAACCCACGAACGTTCGTATCTGGCGACCATCGCCCGAGGCTTGTGTATCGATCACTGGCGTCGTCGGCAACTTGAACAGGCCTGGCTGGACACCCTCGCGGCGCAGCCCCAAGCCGTTCACCCTTCGCCAGAGCAGCGGGCGATCATCGTCGAAACCCTGTATGAAGTGGACGCCATGTTGCAACGCTTGCCCCAACGGGTACGTGATGCGTTCTTGTTGGCCCAGTTGCAGGGGTTGCCCTACCGCGCCATCGCCGAAGAAATCGGCGTGTGTGAGCGCATGGTGAAGAAGTACCTGGCCCAGGCATTGATGCATTGCGCCATGCTCGAAGCAGAACTCGATGGCCTGCTGATTCAATGACACAGACCGCATCGAACGCCATCAGCCATGCCAGTCTCGAACAAGCTGCGCAATGGTATGTCCAACTCAACGACCAACAGGCCGGGGAACAAGACCGCCAGCACTGGCAAGCTTGGCTGACGCAAAGTAGCGAGCATCAGGCTGCCTGGCATTATGTCGAGCGGGTTGGCCAGCGCTTTGCCGCCTTGCAGAACGATCATCCGCAAGCGGTCAGCCATGTACTGCGCAACACCGAACGTGCCGCCATCAGTCGCCGCCACACCGTGAAGGGTCTGCTGGTTCTGGTGTCGGGAGGTTTGCTGGGGTGGAGTGCCTGGGAGGAAACCGCCCTGGCGCCCACCCTGGTTCGCTGGCGCGCCGACCTCTCCACCGGCACCGGCGAAACCCGCGAAACCCGGCTCAGCGATGGCAGCCAGATCTGGCTCAATGCGTTGAGCGCGCTGAATGTTCGGTTCGACAGCACACAACGACTGCTGCTGTTGCGGCTTGGGGAGGTGTTGATCGACACCGCCAAAGACAGCCACCGCCCGCTGCTGGTGCACACCGCCCAGGGCCGGATGCGCGCGCTGGGCACGCACTTCAGTGTGCGCCAGGAGGATCGGCAGACATTGCTCAATGTCTACGAAGGCGCCGTCGAAGTCCGGACTGCCCAAGGCCAGGTTCAGGTGGTGGAAGCGGGACGCCAAGTGGCATTCAGCGAAAACCACATTCCGACACCGACCGCCGCCACGGCGACTCGTGAAGCCTGGCGCCGTGGCCTGTTGCTGGCAGACAACCTGCCGTTGGGCCAATTGCTCCAGGAGCTGAGCCAGTACCGTCACGGGCATCTGGGCTGCGACCCGGCGGTGGCCGGGCTACCGGTCATGGGTTCGTTCCCGCTCAAGGACACCGATCAGGCCTTGCGCCTGCTGGAAGCGGCATTGCCGGTACGGGTGCAGAAGCCGCTGGACTGGTGGGTCAACGTCGGCCCAAAAGCCTGATGACGGTTTTTTCTGTCGCGCCGGTTCCCTTTGGCCTTTTTCGTCCGGTTAACCCTTCAAGTACCTCGATTGCCGATTGATCCGACTCCCGGGAACCCCATGCCGCGCGCTACCGTTACCCGCAACCGCTTCGCCTTGCATCCGCTGGTGCTGGCTCTGGCGGTTGTCTTGCCGGGCCTGGACGTGTCGCGGACTCAAGCCGCCCCCCTCGTCAACAGCGAACAACCCGACAGCCAGGCACGCCATTACACCATCGCTGCCGGATCGCTGGTGAGCGTCCTCAACCGCTTTGCCGAACAGGCCGGGATTTTTCTCGCCGGACACAATGACCTCGCGGCCGGCAAACGCAGCCCTGGTATTGACGGTGTCTACAGCCAGCAGCAAGCGTTGCAACGACTGCTGCAAGGCAGTGGCCTGCAAGCGCAACGCCAGGGCACCGGCAGCTACGTGCTGCAGGCCACAGCCGTGACACAGGATGCACTGGAACTGGGGGCGACGAACATTTCCGGACAGGCACCCGGGACGATCAGCGAAGACTCCCGCGCCTACACCGTCGGCTCGACGTCTTCAGCCACTGGTCTGCCGCTGTCCCTGCGCGAAACGCCGCAATCGGTCACGGTCATCACCCGCCAACTCATGGACGACCAGGGGGCCACCAGCATCGTCGATGTCCTGCGCCGCACTCCTGGCATCAGCGTGCAAAACTACGACAGCGAACGCTGGGAATTTTCCAGTCGTGGCTTGCCGATCACCAATTTCCAGTACGACGGCGTCAATACCGACTACGACGGTGTCTACGACTACGGCACCTCGAGCACCGACATGGCACCCTATGACCGCGTTGAGATCATCAAAGGCGCGACCGGCCTGATGACCGGGGCGGGTGATCCCTCGGCAACCGTCAATCTGATTCGCAAGCGCCCGACCCCGACATTCAAAGCCTCGGTCACCGGCACCGTCGGCTCATGGGACAACTATCGCAGCGAAGGCGATATTTCCGGCCCGCTGAGCGCCAGCGCAAATGTCCGCGGGCGTCTGGTCGGGGTCCACCAGGACCGCAGCGCCTACATCGATCACTACCGCAGCACCAAGGACATCGCCTACGGCATTGTCGAAGCCGACTTGACCCCGGACACCCTTGTCACCGTCGGTATCGACCAGCAAGACACCCGTTCCCGGGGTGCCAGCTGGACCGGTTTCCCGATGTACTACAGCGACGGCTCGCGCACCGATTTCTCCCGTTCCTTCAACCCGGCCACCGACTGGAGCCGTCGCGACTTCACCAACCAGACGGTGTTCGCCTCCGTGCAGCAACAACTGACCAACGATTGGGCACTCAAGGTCAGTTACGACCGCAAACACCGCCAGCACGATACCTTCCTCGCCTCCGCCAGTGGCGGCAACCCGGACCCGGTCAGCGGTAACGGCATGTTCATGTACATGGGCAAGTTCGAGGGTGATCAGGTTCAGGACAACATCGACGTCAACCTGACCGGTCCATTCACCCTATGGGGTGGCGATCACGAACTGATCGTCGGTGTCATGTCAATGAACACGCGCCAGGACATCCCGGTGTACGGTTCGGTGTACCCGCCAGTGGACGGCAGCATCTTCGACTGGCGCGGCGACTTTGCGAAACCCGGGATCCCACGGGTGGGCACCGACGACATTGTCCAGCGCCAGACCGGCGCCTACCTGGCCACCCGGCTCAAGCCCGTCGATGACCTGGCGCTGATCCTCGGTACGCGTGTCAGCGACTTCTCGGGGCACGACGACCTGGATTACAGCGACCCGCACACCGCCGACCTGCGCGACAGCTATCGCCAGAGCGGTGTCGTCACGCCTTATGCCGGGCTTGTCTATGATTTCGACGACACCTGGTCGGTGTACACCAGCTACACCAGCATCTATCAGCCGCAAATGAGCAAGGACGCCAACCGGCGACTGCTCGATCCGGTACAAGGCAAAAGTCTTGAAGCGGGCATCAAGGCTGAATACTTCGACGGGCGCCTGAACGCCAGGTTCGCCCTGTACCGCATCGAACAGGACAACATCGCCGAGTATGTCAGCGGCGTTGATACCGAGTCGGTGTACCGCGCCGTCCAGGGCGCCACCACCAAAGGCTTCGAGATCGAACTGGCCGGCGAGTTGCGGGACGGCTGGAACCTGTCGGCCGGCTACACCTATAACCACACCCGCGATGCCAAGGGTGATTACGTCTACGGTTCGGTGCTGCAAACCACTGCACCGGAACAGGTGGTGCGAGTATTCAGCACCTACCGCCTGCCTGGACCCTGGGACAGGCTCACCGTCGGTGCAGGCGTGAACTGGCAAAGCGAATTCTTTGGCAATGTGTTCCGTCCCGACCCCGCCGATACGGTGAACTTCGGTCAGTACACGACGATCACCCAGCCCGGTTACACCCTGGTGGACGCGATGGCGCGCTATCGCTTCAACGAGCACCTGAGCACCACACTGAACGTGAAGAACCTGTTCGATAAAACCTACTACACCGGGCTTGGCAACTTTGGCACCGGGTTTTATGGCGAACCGCGCGCCGTACAACTGACCACCCGATGGGCGTTCTGATCGTGGCCTGAAACGGGTGTTTGGCGATCTACGGTACTGCCGAACGAACTCAGGCTGGCTACGCTGTAATCCAGCATGCATAACCTGCCGAGGAGTGCCCGCCATGCAACGTGTACAAAAACTCACGCCCTGCCTGTGGTTCGACGATCAGGCCGAAGAGGCGGCAAAGTTCTATTGCTCGATCTTCGACCATTCGAAAATCACCGCCATCACCCATTACGGCCACGCCGGCTTCGAGTTCCACGGCCGGCCCGAAGGTTCGGTCATGACCGTCAGCTTCGAGCTCGACGGGCAGAGTTTCACCGGGCTCAACGGCGGGCCGCTGTTTACGTTCAGTGAGGCGGTTTCGTTTCAGGTCAATTGCCTGAGCCAGGAAGAAGTCGATCATTACTGGGGCAACCTGTCGGCCGGCGGCGCGCCCGAGGCTCAGCAGTGCGGCTGGCTCAGGGACAAGTTCGGGTTGTCGTGGCAGATCGTCCCCGTCGCGATGATGGACATGATCAAAGACCCCGACACGAAAAAATCCCAACGGGCCATGCAGGCGATGATGCAGATGAAAAAACTCGATATCGCCACACTGCAACGAGCCTTTGACGGCGAGAGCTAATACACTCGGGCGCTGACCTGCCGAGGAGTGAGCATGAAGCACGCCGTTGCCAAGAACGCCGACAAGGCCCCGCGCTTCTGGCGCGATGACGCCCTGCCCTTCATCGAAGCCCGCGCCATCGCCGACGGGCGCGAAGTCTGCTACACACGGCACGCCCACGAGCACTTTTCCATCGGGGCGATCACCGCCGGGCGCAGCACCTATCTCCATGAGCAGTCGGCGTTCGAGGTCAGCGTCGGCACTGTCGTGCTGATGAACCCCGGCGACGTCCACGCCTGCAACCCGATCGAAGACCAACCCTGGTCGTACCTGATGCTGTACGTCGATACGCCGTGGCTGACCGATTTGCAGCATCAGCTCGGGTTCAGCGATGACGCGGCGTTTCGCCGCTTTTCAGTGACCCATACCCGGGACGCCAACCTGTTTGCCGGCCTCGCGGGCTTGTATGAGGTACTGGTCGATCCACAGCAAGACGTGCTGCGCAAACACAGCGTGGCCGTGGAGTTCTTTACCGTGGTTCAGCTCCGGTTCAACCCGGTCGATCAGCCGCTGCGCGAACCCAATTTCAAGCTGGAGCGTGCTGCCGATTACATCCGCGACCACTGCACGCAAACCCTCAAGCTCGAAGACATATGCGAGGCGGCGCAACTGTCACCGTCCTACCTGATCCGCGCCTTCAAACAGCATTACGGCATGACGCCCCACGCGTTCCTGGTGAACCGGCGCATCCAGTTCGCCCAGGATCAATTGCGCAGCGGCAAGCTGATTGCGGACGTGGCACTGGAAGCGGGGTTCGCCGATCAGGCGCATTTTCAACGGGCATTCAAACAGCATTTGGCGGCGACACCGGGGCAGTATCGGGGCTGAGGCAACACAAAGATGCTCTTGAGCCTGACTCTCCCCTGTGGCGAGGGGGCTTGCCCCCTCGCCACAAAGTGCTCTCTCGCCACAAGACCTGCAGTGACTGCCATTACGGCAGCAACAGGTACACCGCGCTCACCACCAGCAGCAGCGCCATGGCGCGATTGAACAGGCGCATCCCCGCCGGGTTGTTCAGGAAGCCGCGCAGAAATGTCCCGGCATACGCCCAGCAGCCGACCGACGCATAGCAGATCACCAGGTAAATCGCGGCGAATTGCCAAACCAGGCGTGCCTCGCCATCGGCGACAAACGCGCCCATGCCGGCCACGCAGGCCAGCCAGGCTTTCGGGTTGAGCCATTGCATGATGGCGCCATACAGCATCGACGGCGCCTGCGCCGATTCGCCGGCTTGCACCTGCCCATTGTCGGCCGCCAGCTTGAAGGCCATGTACAACAGAAACGCCACGCCTGCCCATTGCACCCCCTGCGTCAGTGCCGGCCATCGTTGCAACAACTCATGCAGGCCAAGCCCCATCAGCACCAACAGCAAAACAAACCCCAGGGTGGCCCCGGCCACGTGACGCTGGCTGGCCCGGAAGCCAAACCGCGCGCCGGAACTCAACGCCACAATGTTGACCGGCCCCGGCGTGATGGACGCGACCAGCGCAAACGCTGCCATGGAGATCATCAGACTCATTGCACACCTTCTTCCATCGAGTTGAACAAGGCCCTCAAGGTAAAGAGCCCACCGGCTCGCGTATTGAAGAAAACTACCCTTCCCGGCCTCGCTACGAGTAATAGCTGACGATGTTTTTCACTTTGCTCAAGGCAGTGCGCAACGAGTCCATGTCCACCGAACCCAACGCCAGGCGTATCGCGTGCGGCACGTGGGCCGAAATCGCAAAAGGCTCGGCCGGCGACACCGACACCTGCTCGCGCATCAGTGCCATGGCGATCTGGTCGGCCCGGGCATCCTCCGCCAACGGCAGCCAGATGAAGTAGGAATTGGGATGACTGATGGTCCTGAGCCCTGCCAGCATCTCGCGGGCCAGGGCTTGCCGGGCCCGGGCGTCTGCACGCTTTTGCGATTCCAGTTGGCTGACGGTGCCATCGTCGAGCCAGGCCGTGGCGATGGCGGTCACAACGCCGGGAGTGTTCCAGGTGGTCGCCATGATCGTGCGCTCGAACGCTGCGACCCATTGCGCCGGTGCGGCGATGAAACCGACGCGCAGCCCGGTGGCGACATTCTTCGACAGACCGGACACATACACCGTCCTCTCCGGCGCCAGCTCGGCCAACGGTGGCGGTACGTTTTCAGCCAGGAACGCGTAGGCGGCGTCCTCGATGATCGTCAGGTCATGTCGGCGCGCAATCGCCACCAACTGCTCGCGCAGATCCAGGTCCATCACCCAGCCCAAAGGGTTGTGCAAAGTCGGCATCGAGTACACGGCCCGTACCGACCGGCTGCGGCAGAGTTTTTCCAGTGCGGGCAGATCAGGCCCGGTATCCGTGACCGGAATGGGCAAGACTTCCAGATGCAGGGTTTCGGCCAGCGTCTTGAAACCGGGATAGGTCAGCGCATCGGCGGCGATCACATCACCAGGCTTGAGCAGCGACATCATCGCCACCGCCAGGCCATGCTGGGCGCCGCTGACGATCAACACCTGTTCAGCCGGCACGCTCAGCCCCCGATCAAGCAGATGGCGCGCGACCGAGGCCCGCTCGTGCAGGCGTCCTGCGTGAGGCTGATAGCGCAGGAGAGATTCAAGGTCCCCGGACAACGCCAGTTGACGCAAGGCAGTGCGCAACAGGTCGGCCTGACCGGGTAATGACGGGTAGTTGAAATTCAGGTCGATCATCCCCGCCGCTACCACGTGCTGCGAGATGCCCTGCCCCGGCGGCAGCGAGGTCTCCCTGACAAAGGTCCCGCGTCCGGTTTCGCCGCTGACCAGGCCCATACCCTCCAGCTCGGCATACACCCGGCTGGCTGTGACCAGCGCCAGACCGTGCTCGGTTGCCAGTTGCCGGTGAGTCGGCAGGCGCGTGCCGGGCGGCAGATGCCCGGAGCGGATGTCGGCGGCAAAGGCATCTACCAGGGTTTTATAGCGGGATCGCGGCATGTCGAGATGTATCCATGACAATTTTTTGATTGTATCG
Organism: Pseudomonas sp. BF-R-24; assembly: GCF_019947335.1. Lineage (NCBI taxonomy): Bacteria > Pseudomonadati > Pseudomonadota > Gammaproteobacteria > Pseudomonadales > Pseudomonadaceae > Pseudomonas > Pseudomonas sp. BF-R-24. Next base: position 162,635 of record NZ_JAGYGG010000008.1, on the reverse strand, counting down.
ATACTCGCTCATAGGATGAGTTTCGTGCAATCAGACAATGAGCGTGAGCCAAATGGAACGGACCTCGAACCTGCAACCCCGGACGCTGGAAAACAGCACCAGCGGCTGGATCAACGGCCTGATCGGCGTGGTGATCTTCAGCGGCTCGCTGCCGGCGACACGGGTGGCGGTGCTGGAGTTTGACCCCGTGTTCCTGACGGTTGCGCGCGCGACCATCGCGGCGGTCCTGGCGTTGTGCCTGCTGTGGTTATTCAAGGAAAAACGCCCGGCGCGCCAGCAACTGATTCCGTTGATGATCGTCGCCCTGGGCGTGGTCATCGGCTTTCCCCTGTTGACCGCGCTGGCGCTGCAATACGTGACTTCCGCGCACTCCATTGTCTTTGTCGGCCTGTTGCCCCTGGCAACAGCGGTGTTTGGCGTTCTGCGCGGCGGCGAGCGGCCAAGGGCGGCGTTCTGGATTTTCTCGGTGCTGGGCAGCCTGCTGGTGGTCGGGTTTGCCCTGTCCCAAGGGCTGACCGCCTCCCCCCAAGGCGACATCCTGATGCTGCTGGCCATCCTCGCCTGCGGCCTGGGTTATGCCGAAGGCGCGAAACTGTCGCGCACCCTCGGTGGCTGGCAGGTGATTAGCTGGGCGCTGGTGCTGTCGCTGCCGGTCGTGGCCGTGCTCAGCTGGATGCGCATGCCGGCTTCGTTCACCGGCATCAGCACGCCGGCCTGGTTCAGCCTGGCTTACGTCTCGCTGTTCAGCATGCTGATCGGTTTCGTGTTCTGGTATCGCGGCCTGGCCCAAGGGGGCATCGCCGCCGTCGGGCAATTGCAGCTGCTTCAGCCGTTTTTCGGGCTGACCCTGGCCGCCACCCTGCTGCATGAGCATGTCAGCCTCGGCATGCTGGGTGTCACCGTCGCCGTGATCCTCTGCGTCACCGGGGCGAAAAAGTTCGCCAGATAACCCCGTGTACGGTGGTTTGCGCCCATGACTGTATGGGTCTGGCCAAGAGTGAGCCGTGATAAAAATAGCGCTCTTGCTACAGGAGCCCACCATGGACCTCGCCACCCTCACCCTGTTTCTGCCGGCCTGTTTTGCCCTCAACATGGCGCCAGGCCCCAACAACCTGTTGTCGGTCAGCAATTCGACCCGCTATGGCTACCGCACCGCGTGCGTGGCCGGCATCGGCCGGTTGCTGGCGTTCGCCGGGATGATTGCCCTGGCCTCGGCGGGGCTGGCGGTGGTGTTGCAAACCTCTGAGCTGCTGTTCTACGCCATCAAGATCCTCGGCGCGGCTTACCTGTTCTACCTCGCCTGGCAATTGTGGCGCGCAGATCCGGGTGTGGAAAACGTGGTCACCTCCGCGCCCGTGGGCACGCTGGCGCTGGCCCGGCAGGAATTCCTGGTCGCGGCCGGCAACCCCAAGGCCATCCTGATTTTCACCGCGTTCCTGCCGCAGTTCGTCGACTCGACCCACGCCATTGCGCCGCAGTTCGTGGTGCTGGGCGCGCTGTTTCTGGTGCTGGAATGGGTCGCCATCGGCGCTTACGCCTATATGGGCCTGCACATGCGCCGCTGGTTCGCCAGGCCATCGGGCAAGCGGATGTTCAACCGCTGCTGCGCAGGCTTGCTGTCGGCGGCGGCTTCGGTATTGCTGATGGCCAGACGCGCCTGAAGTAGATGTTTTTCCCATGTGGGAGCGGGCTTGCTCGCGAAGGCGTAGTGTCAGTCACCTCAATTTCGACTGACACTATGTATTCGCGAGCAAGCCCGCTCCCACAGGGTGAGCTCGCCTTCCGGTGCGAAATTCGCTGTCGATTTTCCGGTGGAGGTCGCCCATGACGCGATCTATGCTGCGCTCATGAACCTACAAAAAACGCTTCTACCGCCCCGTGCCGAGATGGTTCGCGCCATGCTCGAACGAGACACCTCCTACGAGGGGGTGTTTTTCACGGCGGTCAAGACCACAGGCATCTTCTGCCGCCCCGGTTGCACCGCCCGCAGCCCGAAGCCTGCGAACGTCGAGTTCTTTGCCAGCGCCGAACAATGCCTGGCGGCGGGCTATCGCGCCTGCAAGCGCTGCAAACCGCTGGACACCGCCGCCAGCGCGCCGGACTGGGTGCAGAAACTGTTCAAGTCGGTAGACGCCGACCCGGAACAGCGCTGGACCGACGCCTGGCTACTGGCTGAAGGCATCGAACCACTGAAACTGCGTCGCTGGTTCAAGCAGCACTTCGGCATGACCTTCCACGCCTGGCTGCGCACCCGGCGCCTGGGCATGGCGTTGGGCGGAATCAAACAGGGCGACTCCATCGATGACGTCGCCTTCGATTCCGGCTACGAGTCCCTGAGCGGTTTTCGCGATGCCTTTCAAAAATCCTTTCACATCACCCCGGGCCGGGCGGCCAACAGCGAGCCGCTGCTGTTCACGCGCCTGACCACACCCCTGGGGCCGATGATCGCCATGGCCGAACGGCGTGGGCTGGTGCTGCTGGAATTTCTCGATCAGGCCTCGCTGAACCCTTCGGTCCAAGCGCTGCAAAACCGTTTCGGTTATGCCGTGGCACCGGGGCACAACGCGCATTTGCAGCAGATCGAAGAGCAGTTGTCCGCGTATTTCGCCGGTACGCTCACTGAGTTCAGCGTGGCCTTGCACATGCCCGGTAGCGAGTTCTCCCGCCGGGTCTGGGCTGAACTGGCGAAGATCCCTTACGGCCGGACCACCACCTACGGCGCCATTGCGGCGATTCTGGGCAAGCCCGGTGCCAGCCGGGCGGTGGGCCTGGCCAACGGGCATAACCGCTTATCGATTGTCGTGCCCTGCCACCGGGTGATCGGCGCCGACGGCTCGTTGACCGGCTACGCTGGAGGCCAGCCGCGCAAGGCGTATCTGCTCAGGCTGGAAAACGCAGCGGTGCAGCTCACGGAGCAGCTGGCGTTCTGATCCCCCCACAGTTTTTTCATAAGGAAGGAAACTCGATGGACAGGCTCGACAATCAACTGCACCAACTGCATCACGAGGGTTTGCTGATCCTCACCAACGTCGCCGATGCCGCCGGTGCGCGGCTGGTGGAGCAACTGGGCAACAAGGCCGTCGCCACCAGCAGTGCGGCGGTGGCCTGGGTACATGGCTATCCGGACGGCAACACCCTGCCCCTTGAGCGCCTGGTCTCGACGGTCGAGTCGATTGCCCGGGTCATTTCGGTGCCACTGACCGTGGACATCGAAGCCGGTTATTCCGATGACCTGGAACGGGTGGCAACAGTGGTTGACGCCGTGATCGCCGCCGGCGCTGTCGGAATCAATATCGAGGACGGCTCCTCGCCGCCGGAATTACTGGTACGCAAGATTGAAACCGCGCGCCAGGTGGCGGATCGACGTAACGTGAACCTGTTCATCAATGCGCGCACCGATGTTTATCTTCGGGGTCTGGTGCCTGCCGAAGATCGCGTCGCCGAAACCCTCAGGCGCGCCGCGCTGTATCAGGCGGCCGGTGCCAATGGCCTGTTTGCCGCGGGCGTTACCGCGGAGTACGAGATCAAGGCGCTGTGCCACGGCACCTCACTGCCATTGAATGTGCTTGGATTCCCGGGCCTGCCGTCACCCGAAGTGCTCAAAGAAATTGGTGTGCGCCGCCTGTCCGCAGGTTCAGGCATCGCCGAATTGCTCTACGGTGCCATGGCCGGCATTGCCAAAAGCTTTCTGCAAACCGGCAAGTTCGATACCCACGACCTGAAGGCCCTCACCTATGGCGAAGTGAACGCCCTCTTGAAACCGTCCGGGAAAACCTGAGCCCATGGCCGACGGCTATCAGGCGGCCAGTGCGTTCCTGGCCGCCATCGATGACGACTGGCGCCGCCACATCGACGCCGTCGGCCCGTGCCTGCACCAGCCGCATGCGGCCCGTGATCCCTATGAGTCGCTGGTGCGGGCGATTGCCTATCAGCAACTGCACGCCAAGGCCGGCGATGCGATTGTCGGCCGGCTGCTGGCACTGTTCGGTTCGGGTGCGTTTCCCAAACCTGAACAGATCGTCGCGACCGATTTCGACCGACTGCGCAGTTGCGGATTTTCCGCGAGCAAGATCGCGACCATTCAGGGCATCGCCCAGGCGGCGCTGGACGGCGTGGTGCCCGATTACGCCACGGCGCTGGCCATGGACGATGAAGCACTGATCGAACGCCTGATCACGTTGCGCGGCGTGGGCCGCTGGACTGTGGAGATGCTGCTGATCTACAGCCTGGAGCGGCCGGATATCCTGCCGGCCGATGACTTTGGCGTGCGTGAGGGCTATAGGCGACTCAAGGGCCTGGAGGTGCAGCCGACACGCAAGCAGATGATCGAGATCGGGTTGGGGTGGAGTCCTTATCGGACGGTGGCCTCCTGGTATTTGTGGCGGGTGCCCAACCGGTAGACCGCGTTATCGTTTTTCGCGAGCAAGCCCGCTCCCACATTCGACCGCATTCCCATGTCAGAACTCGGTTAAATGTGGGAGCGGGCTTGCTCGCGAAGACGTCAGTCCAGTCAACACACCATCAAGGACCAGTCACAACCCCGACTTCAACCGACTGAACGCCCTGATCAACGCCCGGTTGAACGCCTTGCCATTGTCATTCTTGCTGTACAGCGAAGCCCGGACCGCGGCTGGCGGATACGTCCCCGGATCGTTGCGAATCGCCGGGTCGATCAAGCCGTCCGCCGCCGTAATCGCATTGGCGTAGTGGATGGTGTCGGTGATCGGCGCGATCACTTGCGGGGTCATCAGGTAATCCATCAACGCCAGGCCGGCCTGCGGATGCGGCGCGTCCTTGGGAATGACCATGGCATCGAACCAGATCAACGTGCCCTCCTTCGGAATCCGGTATTTCAGCGAGTACGGCTTGCCCGCCGCCTCGGCCTGGCCCGCCGCAATGGCCACGTTGCCGTTCCACGACATCGCCACGCAGGTGTTGCCGTTGGCCAGGTCGCTGATGTTCAGGTCGTTGTCGAAGTAGCGGATGTACGGACGAATCTTCGCCAGTTGCTGCTCGGCCAACTTCAAGTCATCGAGGTTCTGGCGGTTGATGTCCAGGCCCAGGTACTTCATGACCGCTGCAAACACTTCGTTGGGATCGTTGAGCAAGCTGACCCCGCAATCGGCGAATTTCGAGACCACGGCCGGATCGAACAGCATCGCCCAACTGTCGGTCGGCGCGTCGGGCAGGCGCTGTTTGACAGCCTGTTCCTGATAACCCACACCCGTGGTGCCCCAGGCGTAGATCCCGGCATAGCGGTTGCCCGGATCGAACACCGCCATGTGCTGGCGGAACTCCTCGCCGACGCCGGCAAAGTGCGGCAGTTGCTGTTTGTCGACCGTCTGCACCGCGCCACTCTCGATGGCCCGGGACAGATGCTGCCCCGCCGTCAGCACCAGATCGTAGCCACTGCGGCCGGTGAGCAGCTTGGTCTCGACGGTTTCCAGGGAGTCGAAGTGGTCGACCACCACATGGATGCCGGTTTTCGCTTCAAAATTCTTCAAGGTATCCGGGGCCAGGTACTCGCCCCAGATGTACAGGTTGACCACCGGTTTGGCGGTGTCGGCAGCCTGCACACACAGGGGTGCAAGCACCAGCAGTATTGCTTGAGTCAGTTTGTGCAGGCCCACGATCACGCTCCCCTTTTGTTGTTGGCGGTGACGGCGTACTGCGGCATGGTGATGCACGCGACGTTGCCGCCACCGAGGAGGATTTCCCGGGAGTTTTCGATACCGACGATGCTGTGTTGCGGGAACAGCTCGGCCAGGGTCGCCAGCGCCACTTTGTCGTTGCGATCACCAAACAGCGGCACCACGATGGAGCTGTTACCGGCGTAGTAGTTGATGTACGACGCGCAGATTTTCGTCCCGGCCTGCCGGGTATGGGTGCTGTCCTGCTGATCCAGGCCTTCGGCTTCTTCGGCGGTCCACTCCAGCACATCCGGCTGCGGCAGCTTGTGCACGATCAACTCGCGGCCACGACTGTCGCGGGTGCTGCGCAGGATGTCGTAGGCCTCCTGATAGATTTCCCACTGCGGATCGTCGCGGTTGTCGGTCCATTGCAGCACCACTTCACCGGGGCGCACGAAGCACGCGAGGTCGTCGACGTGGCCGTCGGTTTCGTCGAACTTGCAACCTCGCGGCAGCCAGATCACCTGCTCGGCGCCGAGGTAATCGGTCAGGCGGCGGGTGACTTCGTCCTTGCCCAGGTGCTGGTTGCGATTGCGGTTGAGCAGGCATTGCTCAGTGGTCAGGATGCTGCCCTGGCCGTCGCTCTGGATACCGCCCAGTTCGGCGATCAACGGTGCGCGATAGCGGTCGAAGCGTTCGATTTCGAGGATCTTGCCGGCGATCTGGTCGTCCTTGTCCCACGGATAGTACAAGCCGCCGTCGAGGCCGCCGTAGGCGTTGAATTCGAAGTCGACGCCGCGCACTTCGCCACGCTGGTCATTGACCACAAAACACGGGCCGCTGTCGCGGAACCAGGTGTCGTTGCAAGTCATTTCGACCACGCGTACTTGCGGCGGCAACTGGCGGCGCGCGGTGGCGAACTGTGCCGCCGAGGCGCACACGGTGACCGGTTCGCTCATGGAAATGGCGGTGACGATCTGCACCCAGACTTTCTGCGCCGGCTTGGCACCGTTGCGCCAGACGTCGGTACGCTCCGGCCAGCCGAGCCAGCAACCGGACTTGGCTTCGAATTCGCCGGGCAGACGGAAACCGTCCTGTTTGGGAGTGGTGTCGAGCAAACGGGCCATGGTCAAACCTCTTCAGCGGGGATTGGAATGACCACAGGCTAAGGGCGACAGCGACTGGCTCGCCAACGATGATTATTTCGGAATACTTGAATTCAACTCATCAATCGAGCAACTGATCGTTGAACCATTCCAGCATTTGCGCCACCGCCGGACGCTCCAGCCGCAGCCGCTCGCACACCAGCGCATATTGGCCCAGCGCGGTCATGCTCGAGGTGAACGGCCGTACCAGCCGCCCGCTGAGCAAATCTTCCTGGGCCGTCAAGTTGTCGCCCATGGCCACGCCCTGCCCTTGGGCCGCGGCCTCCAGTGCCAGCCCGGCGTGGGCGAAATACAGTTGACGATCAGGGCGCTGGTCACCGGCATGGCTGGTGAGCCACGCGGTCCAGGTCTTGCCGTCCTGGTCGTCGTGCAGCAGACAGTGGCGGGCCAGGTCCTTCGGGGTTTTCAGGGTGCCCTGGTTGAACAGGCCGGGGCTGCACACCGGGAAGAACTGCAACGCAGGCAGCGGCCGAACGAAATACGCGGTGCTGTCCACCGGGCCGGTGCCGTAGGTGATCGCCAGGTCGATGTCTTCCCCGGGTGCCGTGGCGTCGATCGGCTGTTCGTACAGATGCAAGGTGATGTGTGGGTAACGCGCGTAGAAATCCGTGAGACGACTCATCAGCCACTTTTGCGCCAGCTCGGCGGTGACCGCCAGACGCAATACCGCCAGGGATGAAGGGTCGCGCAGTTCATCGCAGGCATCGCCAATCAGTTCGAAAGCCTGCTGCAAACTTTGCATCAGGCGCCCGGCGGCCAGGGTCGGGCGAATCTGCCGGCCCTCGCGCACGAACAGCGGCACACCGAGTTGCTCTTCGAGTTGGCGAATCTGGTGGCTGACCGCGCTGTCGGTGACACACAACTCGGCCGCCGCCCGACCGAAATGGGCGTGACGGGCGGCGCATTCGAAGGTTCGCAGGGCTGCCAGGGAGGGTAATCGTCGCATCAGGTCATGTCCCGGTTTCGAGGGGGACATGCTGACTTGGCCTTTCGTGGGCGTCCAGTGGGACCGCGTTATCGTTCTTCGCGAGCAAGCCCGCTCCCACACTTGGAACGCAATGCCCCTGTGGGAGCGGGCTTGCTCGCGAATAGACCGGCCCATTCACCACAAATCCAATGACCTATCACGCTGACTGATCAACGATGACACTCCCCCAAACCCGGCGCGGGCACCTGCGATCGGTGAAGTATTCATCGCCCGGGGCCGAGTGGTGAAGGCCGGCAAGAAACAGGTTTTTGCCCGCGCCGAGCTGTTCGCGCAAACAGGCGGTCAATTGAAACTGGTGGCGACCGGCGATGCGATTCTGGTGCCGGTCGAGTAGCCCTTACGGTCTAGGCTGTTCAGGGTACGCTCAAGTCAGCCGGAGGCTCCCATGCATCTCGAAGGTTCCTGCCATTGCGGCGCGGTGTCGTTCAGTTTGACCAGCGCCCACCCCTACCCTTACCAGCGTTGCTACTGCTCGATCTGCCGCAAGACACAGGGCGGTGGCGGCTATGCGATCAACCTCGGTGGCGATGCCGCCAGCCTCAAGGTTCGCGGGCGCAAACACATCGCGATTTACCATGCGCGGCTCAAGGAACAAGACGACAAGCGCGCCCACAGCAGCACGGCCGAGCGGCATTTCTGCTCGGTCTGCGCAACGGCTCTGTGGCTATTCAGCCCGGAGTGGCCTGAGTTGATTCACCCCTTCGCCTCGGCCATCGACACGCCGCTGCCGGTGCCGCCGGAGCACACGCATCTGATGCTCGGTTCAAAAGCGCCGTGGGTGGAGGTCCAGGCGCTGCCCGGGGATCAACAGTTCGATCTGTACCCCGTGGAATCCATCGCCCAGTGGCATGAGCGTCTCGGCCTGGTCTGCCGAGAATAATTATCAGTTTTTTTCATAGGGCAGTTCCCCTTTGCGTTTTTCGTTCGGTCAACCCCTCAGAAGCACTTCAACTACCGATCGATTCGATGCAAAGGGATCCCCATGTCGCACCCGCTTGTCGCCCATTTCCGTTTTGCCTTGTGCCCTCTCGCGCTGGCCTTGCCTGCCGCCCTGCTGAGCCTTGTACCCGTTGTCCACGCCGCTGAAACCGATGCCGAAAAGAACTCGGCCCGGGACGACGGCGTACTGCAACTGGGCGCAACGACCATTTCCGGCCAGGCGCTGGGCGCTACCACCGAAGGCACCCACTCCTACACCACCGGTTCAACATCCACGGCCACCGGCCTGCCCCTGTCGATCCGCGAAACGCCGCAATCGGTGACCGTCATTACCCGTCAGCAGATGGACGACCGCGGTGTGCAGAGCATCGGCGACGCGCTACGCAACACCCCCGGTATTTCGACGCAGAAGTACGACAGTGACCGCACCGAGTTTTCCGCCCGTGGCTTTGCCATCACCAACTTCCAGTACGACGGCGTGAACATTCCGTATGACGGTGTCTACGGTGAAAACCCTAACAACGGCGACGACGCGTCCAGCCTGGACCGCATCGAAATCGTCAAGGGTGCGACCGGCCTGATGACCGGTTCGGGCGACCCGTCCGCCACCGTCAACCTGATCCGCAAGAAGCCGACCAAGGAATTCAAGGCGTCGATCAGCGGCACCGTCGGTTACTGGGACGCGTATCGCAGCGTCGGCGATATTTCCGGTTCGCTGAACGATTCCGGCAGTGTGCGTGGCCGCTTCGTCGGTGCTTATTCCGACAAGAACTCCTACCAGGATCATTACAGCCAGAAAAAAGACCTGTTCTACGGCATCCTCGAAGCCGATCTGACACCCGACACCCTGCTGACCTTCGGCCTCGACAAGTCAAGCACCACCCCGCGAGGCTCGTCCTGGACCGGCAACCCGGTGTACTTCTCGGACGGAGGCCGTACCGACTTCCCCCGTCACTTCAACCCGGGCGCCGACTGGAGCCGACGTGACTTCGACGACATCACTTACTTCGCCTCCCTGGAACAAGCTCTGGCCAACGACTGGAAGTTCAAGGCCAGCATCGACCAGAAAACCACCGATCACGACACTCGCCTGGCCTCGGCCAGCGGCGGCAACCCGGACCGCGCCACTGGTGAAGGCATGTTCCTGTACTGGGGTCGCTGGGAAGGTCATCGCGTGCAAAACACCGCTGACGTGAACGTCACTGGCCCCTTCACCCTGGGAGGCCGCGAGCATGAACTGGTGGCTGGCTTCATGGCTTCCCACTCGCGCCAGACCGGCGCGACCTACGACACCAGCGCCTTCGAATTGGTCCCGGGCAGCATCTACGACTGGAACGGCGATCTGCCGGAACAGAACTTCCCGAACAACGGCAAGTACGAACGCACCCAAAGCCAGAATGGCCTGTACCTGGCCACGCGCCTGCACGCGACCGACGATCTGTCGATCATTCTCGGCAGCCGCCTGAGCACCTTCAAGTACAACGAGGATTATTCGTACTATCCGGGTGCGGGACTCGATGACACCCATGCCAGCTACAAGGAACATGGCGTGGTCACGCCCTATGCCGGTGTGGTTTATGACCTGGACGACACCTATTCTGCATACGCCAGCTACACCAGCATCTACCAGCCACAAACCTACAAGGACGCCAACGGTTCGACCCTGGCACCGGTCGAGGGCGCCAGTTACGAAGCCGGCCTGAAAGCCGCTTACTTCGACGGGCGACTGAACGCCAGCCTGGCCTTCTTCCGCATCGAGCAAGACAACCTCGCCGAATCGATCGGAACCAACCCGGTCACGAACGAAGGCATCTACAAAGCCATCGACGGCGCAACCACCAAGGGTGTGGAACTGGAACTGGCCGGTGAAGCGGCCGAAGGTTGGAACCTGTCGGCCGGCTATACCTACGCCCGCACCCGTGACGCTGATGAACAGCGCATCTTTGGCTTCCCGCTGGCGACCTCCAAACCGGAACATGTCGTGCGTACGTTCACCACCTACCGCCTGCCCGGCGCACTGGATCAGGTGACCATCGGTGGCGGTATCAGCTGGCAGAGCGCGTTCTACGGCAAGATCTACAGCCCGACAACGGGCGGCGACACCCGCATCAAGCAAGGTGGCTACCCCCTCGTCGACCTGATGAGCCGCTACCAGTTCAACGAAAACCTGAGCTTCACCGTCAACGCCAACAACGTGTTCGACAAACGCTACCTGACGGGCCTGGGCAACTTCGACACCACGTACTACGGCGAACCACGCAACGTGATGTTGACCACCAAGTGGGATTTCTAAGCTGAGCGCCCGCCAGAAAACTGATACCTGTCAGTTAACACCGGAACCTGTGGGAGCGAGCTTGCTCGCGATAGCGGACTGTCAGCCACCTCAGGTGTGACTGCCTGATCCGTCATCGCGAGCAAGCTCGCTCCCACAATGGGTTGCGGTGTTTATGCCGCAGCCGGTATGCCGCTATGGAAGCGAAATTCCACATCCGGGGATTCGATCAGTTCCTGCTCGGCGGCACGGACCCTGTCGATCACCTGGGCGATGTCCTTGGCGTCCCCATATTGGTAGGCCAGCTTCAGGTAACCCTGGAAATGCCTGGCCTCGCTCTTGAGCAGACCGAAATAGAACTTGCCCAGTTCTTCGTCCAGGTGCGGCACCAGCGCTTCGAAACGCTCGCAACTGCGGGCTTCGATGAAGGCGCCGACCACCAGGGTGTCCACCAGTTTCACCGGCTCGTGACTGCGCACCACCTTGCGCAGCCCCGACGCATAGCGCCCGGCGGACAGCTGGCGCAGTTCGATCTTGCGCCGTTTCATCAGGCGCATGACCTGTTCGTGGTGCACCAGTTCTTCCCGGGCCAGGCGCGACATCATGTTGATCAGATCGACGTGGGAGTGATACTTGGCGATCAGGCTCAACGCGGTGCTGGCGGCCTTGAATTCGCAGTTCTTGTGGTCGATCAGCAGGGTTTCCTGATCGGCCAGCGCGGCCTGGATCCAGCCGTCGGGGGTGCGGCAGCCAAGGAACTCGTGAATTTCGGGAAGGATCATGGGGCTCACGGAAAAATAGGTTCAAAACGAAGGGCGCCGATTATACCGGCCTGCCCGCAGACCACCAGTCGCCGACCGTTGATATGCATCAAGTCCCCGAATCGCCGACAGCAACTATAGTTGTGCAACGCCGTGCTTTTTCATTTTCAGGAGATCCCGCTCATGCAAGCCATTCGCAGCATTCTGGTGGTCATCGAACCCGAGCACTCGGAAAGCCTGGCGCTCAAACGGGCGAAGTTGATCGCCGGTGTGACCCAGGCGCAGTTGCATCTGCTGGTGTGCGACCCCAAGCATGATCACAGTGGCATGTTGGGTGTGCTCAAGGCCGCTTTGACGGAGGACGGCTACAGCGTCACCACCGAGCAGGCCTGGAACGACAGCCAACACCAAACCATCGTCGATGTGCAGCAAGCCGAAGGTTGCGGCCTGGTGGTCAAGCAGCACTTCCCCGACAGCCCGTTGAAAAAAGCCCTGCTGACCCCGCAGGACTGGAAGCTGTTGCGGTCCTGCCCGACTCCGGTGCTGCTGGTGAAAACCGCCGATTCATGGAAAGACAAAGTGATCCTGGCAGCCATCGACGTCGGTAACACCGACCAGGAGCATCGCCACCTGCACAACACCATCATCGATCATGGCTATGACATCGCAACCCTGGCCAAGGCCCGCCTGCACGTGATCAGCGCCCACCCGTCGCCGATGCTGTCGGCGGCCGACCCGACGTTTCAACTGAGCGAAACCATCCAGGCGCGCTATCGCGAACAGTGCAAGGCGTTCCAGGCGGAATTCGACATCGACGATGACCACCTGCACATCGAGGAAGGCCCGGCGGATGTGCTGATTCCGTTCATGGTGCACAAACTGCAGGCAGCGGTGACGGTGATCGGCACCGTAGCCCGCAGCGGGTTGTCAGGGGCGTTGATCGGCAATACGGCGGAAGTGGTGCTCGATGCGGTCGAGAGCGATGTGCTGGTGCTCAAGCCGATGGAAGTGGCGGATCATCTCGAGGAGATTGCGGACAAGCATTGAGATTTGTGGTGATTGATAGGCCGTCTTCGCGAGCAAGCCCGCTCCCACACTGGATCTTCAGCAGACACAAACTTTGTGTACGACCGAGGATAAATGTGGGAGCGGGCTTGCTCGCGAAGCTTTTAAAGTTCAGCCGCCAAAGGCGTCTTGCAGGAACCCCGGCGCAATATAGCGCTGGTAATGGGCTTCGGAGAGCAGGAAAAATTCCCGATCAATGGCGTCGCGCAATTCCGGCAGGTTCCACTCGCGAAACTCCGGCAGCAGCACCATCCCGTAGGCTTCCAGGTTGTTGATCACCCGCGCACCGCGCGCGATCAACTGGTAGGCCCAGCAATATTCCGACTGATGGGGCACAAAGCGGATCTTGCGCTGCTCCAGCTGCATTCGGAGCAGCGCCGGATCGAAAATTTCCACCTTGGCGGCCATCACCTGTGACAGCAACTGCTCAAGACGCAGCCATACCGCGCGCTTTTCTTCCTCGTTGTAACCGTTCCAGTGGATCACTTCGTGGTGGAAACGCTTGCAGCCACGGCACACCAGGTCACCGTAAACAGTGGAGCAGAGGCCGACGCAGGGAGTCTTGATGGTCTGATTGGGCATAGATAGGCAAAAACGCGAAAAAGCAGAACAGGCCGGCATGTTAGCCCTTTGTCGGCCATTGATCACCCCTCAAAGTTCAGGGCCTGTGGAGAATCGGGCTCTGGTGACCGCCACCACCAAAGTCCAATAAACACTGACTTACCTTTAATTTTTTTTTGCCGTAGAATCAGCCTGCCTTTTTAGGCGCCAATGTCCGTTAGAAGCTGTTTTCAAAGCGTCACGAGCACAGTCGTTCCTTCAGAGCGGTGTTGGCGAGGGGTTTTTCCAGCGGGGAAAAGCCCAACGCCAACCCTCATCAGCTCCCGTTCTGCAGGCGTAAAACTTTGAAAGCAGCTTCTGTAAGGAATTGTCGGTAATTCTGGCTAAGTGGCTCACAACGCCATGCAGCGCATGAGTACGGCAATTTCGGGATGAGCGTCCCGGACACCCATTTGGGACCACTGATGAGGGTAATAACTGTGCTTGAAGCCTACCGCAAACATATCGAAGAGCGCGCAGCACTGGGTATCGTTCCCCAGCCGCTAAACGCCGAACAAACTGCAGGCCTGGTCGAGCTGCTGAAAAATCCCCCGGCTGGCGAAGAAGCATTCCTCGTTGACCTGATCACCAATCGCGTTCCGCCTGGAGTGGACGAAGCAGCCTATGTAAAGGCCGGCTTCCTGTCCGCCATCGCCAAAGGCGAAGCCAAATCCCCCCTGATCGACAAGAAGCGCGCTGTTGAACTGCTCGGCACCATGCAGGGCGGCTACAACATCGTGACTCTGGTTAACCTGCTGGACGACGCCGAACTGGCTCCAGTAGCGGCCGAAGAACTCAAGCACACCCTGCTGATGTTCGACGCCTTCCACGACGTCGCTGAAAAAGCCAAGAACGGTAACGTTCACGCCCAAGGCGTGCTGCAATCCTGGGCTGACGGCGAGTGGTTCGTGAAGCGCCCGACCCTGGCCGACAAGATCAGCCTGCGCGTGTTCAAGGTCACCGGCGAAACCAACACCGACGACCTGTCCCCTGCTCCTGATGCCTGGTCCCGTCCAGACATCCCGCTGCACGCCCTGGCCATGCTGAAAATGGCTCGCGACGGCATCGTGCCTGACGCACAAGGCGTCACCGGTCCGATGAAGCAGATCGAAGAAATGCGCAACGCCGGTTTCCCTATCGCCTACGTCGGTGACGTGGTCGGTACCGGTTCTTCGCGTAAATCGGCCACCAACTCCGTACTGTGGTTCTTCGGCGACGACGTTCCTTATGTACCGAACAAGCGTGCCGGCGGTTTCTGCTTCGGCAGCAAAATCGCTCCGATTTTCTACAACACCATGGAAGATGCCGGCGCACTGCCAATCGAATTCGATGTTTCCAACATGCACATGGGCGACGTGATCGACCTGTACCCGCATGCTGGCAAAGTCTGCAAGCACGGCACCGACGAAGTCCTGACCACCTTCGAAATGAAGACTCCGGTGCTGTTGGACGAAGTTCGCGCTGGCGGCCGTATTCCGCTGATCATCGGCCGTGGCCTGACCGAGAAGGCTCGCACCGAGCTGGGTCTGCCACCTTCGACCCTGTTCAAGAAGCCTGAAGCTCCGGCTGAAAGCACCAAGGGTTTCACCCTGGCGCAGAAAATGGTCGGCAAGGCTTGCGGCGTGACCGGCGTTCGTCCGGGCACCTACTGCGAACCGAAGATGACCACCGTGGGTTCCCAGGACACCACCGGTCCAATGACCCGTGACGAACTCAAAGACCTGGCGTGCCTGGGCTTCTCGACCGATCTGGTGATGCAGTCCTTCTGCCACACCGCGGCTTACCCTAAGCCGATCGACGTGACCACCCACCACACCCTGCCTGACTTCATCATGACCCGCGGCGGCGTTTCCCTGCGTCCGGGCGACGGCATCATCCACTCGTGGCTGAACCGCATGCTGCTGCCAGACACCGTCGGTACCGGTGGTGACTCCCACACCCGTTTCCCGATCGGCATCTCGTTCCCGGCCGGTTCCGGCCTGGTTGCGTTCGCCGCAGCCACCGGCGTCATGCCGCTGGACATGCCTGAGTCGATCCTGGTTCGCTTCAAAGGCGAACTGCAGCCAGGCGTCACCCTGCGTGACCTGGTTCACGCCATTCCTTACTACGCGATCCAGGCTGGCCTGCTGACCGTAGAGAAGAAAGGCAAGAAGAACGCCTTCTCCGGTCGCATCCTGGAGATCGAAGGTCTGCCTAAACTGACCGTAGAGCAAGCGTTCGAACTGTCTGACGCCTCGGCTGAACGCTCGGCTGCCGGTTGCACCATCCAGCTGTCCAAAGAGTCGATTGCCGAATACCTGCAGTCCAACATCACCCTGCTGCGCTGGATGATCGGCGAAGGCTACGGCGATGCACGTACTCTGGAACGTCGCGCCCAAGCAATGGAAGCCTGGCTGGCCAACCCTGAGCTGCTGGAAGCGGACAAAGACGCCGAATACGCTGAAGTCATCGAGATCGACCTGGCCGACATCAAGGAGCCTGTACTGTGCGCTCCGAACGACCCGGACGACGCTCGCCTGCTCTCCAGCGTTGCTGGCGAGAAGATCGACGAAGTGTTCATCGGCTCGTGCATGACCAACATCGGTCACTTCCGCGCCGCCGGAAAGTTGCTGGAACAGGTCAAGGGTCAGCTGCCAACCCGTCTGTGGCTGTCGCCGCCGACCAAAATGGACGCTCACCAGCTGACCGAAGAAGGCTACTACGGCATCTACGGCAAGGCCGGCGCTCGCATGGAAATGCCAGGCTGCTCGCTGTGCATGGGTAACCAGGCACGTGTAGAGCCGAACTCGACTGTCGTGTCGACTTCGACCCGTAACTTCCCGAACCGTCTGGGTGACGGCGCGAACGTCTACCTGGCTTCGGCCGAGCTGGCGTCCGTGGCTTCCATCCTGGGTCGCCTGCCGACCGTCGAGGAGTACATGGAATACGCTGGCAAGATCGACAGCATGGCGGCCGATGTCTACCGCTACCTGTCCTTCGACCAGATCGCCGAGTTCCGTGAAGCTGCTGCGAACGCCAACATCCCGGTCGTTCAAGCCTAACGTTGCAACGCAATGAAAAACGCCGCCCATCGTGAGATGAGCGGCGTTTTTTTATGCCTGTCAAAAGATCAAATGTGGGAGCGGGCTTGCTCGCGAAAGCGGTGTATCCGTCACATCAATGTTGAATGTGCTACCGCATTCGCGAGCAAGTCGAATCGTCGCACCGCCGCTCCCACAGGGTATTCAGCGCGCCCTGAATCTCTTCAATCACGCACTCAGCGAATAGACCAACGCCGAAATCGCCACCAGGCCCACCGCCGTCACGAAGACATTGGACGCCTGACCGCGATAGCGTGCCATCGCCGGCACCTTGCGGATGGCGTACATCGGCATCAGGAACAGGATCGCCGCGATCACCGGGCCACCGAGGGTTTCGATCATGCCGAGGATGCTCGGGTTCAGCGTAGCGACGATCCAGCACACCACCAGCATGAACGCGGCGGTCATACGGTCCAGGGCCTTGGCGGACGGACGCTTGCCGCTCTTGACGATAAGCCCCTTGAGGCCTTCGCTGGCGCCGATGTAGTGCCCCAGGAACGACTTGGAAATGGCCACGAAGGCAATCAACGGCGCCGCGAAGGCAATGGTCGGATTGCTGAAGTGGTTGGCCAGGTACGACAGGATCGACAGGTTCTGCGCCTTGGCTTCAGCCAGTTGCGCTGGCGACAGGGTCAGCACGCAACTGAAGACGAAGAACAGCACCATCACTACCATCAACAGATGGGCACGGGACAGGATCTGCGAGCTGCGTTCCTCGGCGTGTTCGCCATAACGACGCTTCTGGTCGACCGCAAACGCCGAGATGATCGGCGAGTGGTTGAACGAGAACACCATCACCGGAATCGCCAGCCACAAGGTGTGCAGCAGCGCCGACGGCGCAGGCACTTGGCTCGCGGTGGCGAGAATGCCGCCGTTCCAGTGCGGAATCAGGTACACCGCCAGAAACAGCAGCGCCACGATGAACGGGTAAACCATCAGGCTCATGGCCTTGACGATCATTTGCTCGCCGCAGCGCACCACGGCCAGCAAGCCAAGGATCAGCACCAGCGACAACACGGCGCGCGGTGGCGGCGTGATGTGCAATTGATGCTCAAGGAAACTGCCCACGGTGTTGGTCAGTGCCACGCTGTAGATCAGCAGGATCGGGAAGATCGCGAAGAAGTACAACAGCGTGATCAGCGCGCCGGCCTTGATGCCGAAATGTTCTTCCACCACTTCAGTGATGTCGGCGCCTTCGCGACCGGACAACACGAAACGGGTCAGCCCGCGGTGTGCGTAGAACGTCATCGGAAACGCCAGCAACGCCAGGATCAGCAGCGGCCAGAAACCGCCCAGGCCTGCGTTGATCGGCAAAAACAGGGTTCCGGCACCAATCGCCGTGCCGAACAGCCCCAGCATCCAGGTGGTGTCTTGGCGATTCCAGCTCGTAAGCGTCGCGGGTGTCGCGTCTACATAGCGTTCGTTAACGCTATTGGCCTGATCATTCATCCGGTGGGATCTCCACATTCCGGTCACTTGCCACCCGGCCAGGACGCGTCGGAATACCCGACAGGCGGCGCCCGGCCGAAACAGGGGCGCGATTCTGGAGGATTAGTGAGCAGAAGCAAAGACTTAGGTGAGGAACGGTGGTACCAGATAGACGAAAGTCCCCTGTGGGAGCGAGCTTGCTCGCGATAGCTGCGGCACATCCAACATCTACTTGCCAGACACACCGCTATCACGAGCAAGCTCGCTCCCACAAGGAATTGCAGTGTTTTCGAGGCTACGTTTCATCGCCAGACAGCATCCACCGCTTGATAAAGGTCTACCATCATGTATTTTTAACCGACCTGCATTCCTTCTGGAGTCTGCCCATGCCACTGGTTCGCGTCGACATCCAAAAACACCGGGACCCCACCCACGCCAGACGCATCGGGCAACTGATCTATGCCGCCATGCGCCAGACCATTGGCGTGCCTGAACAGGACAACTTCCAGATCCTGGCCGAACACGACGAGCAGCATTTCATCTTTGATCCCGAGTATCTGGGCATCAACCGCACCGATAACCTGGTCGTCATCCAGATCACCCTCAACGAGGGGCGAACCCTGGAGCAGAAAAAAAACCTCTACAAAACCATCGCCGAAAGCCTTAATGCAGAGCTGGCGGTGCGCCTGGAAGACGTTTTCATCAATCTGGTGGAAGTGAAAAAAGAGAACTGGTCGTTCGGCAACGGGATTGCCCAATACGCCCTCTGATAGTCCACCTGCAAACCGAGAATGACCCATGCCCCGAGTTTCCCGCAAACAAGCCGACCTCAACCGCGAGACTATCGTCGATGCCGCCACCCGGCTGTTTCGTGAACGCGGCTTGCACGGGATCAGTGTGGTCGATGTGATGGCCGCCGCGGGCCTGACCCACGGTGGCTTCTACGGGCACTTCGAATCCAGGGAAGCCCTGGCGCAAGAGGCCAGCGGCCGGGCTTTCGAGCAGGCCGCGCAACGCTGGTCAGGACGGGTGGCCGAACATGACAGCAAGGACGCCGCCCGCCGTGCCGTGGTCGAAACCTACCTGTCCAACGAAAGCCGGGACAAGCCGGGCGACAGCTGCCCGGTGGTGGCCTTTGCCGGGGACATGTGCCATGAGGCCGCCGAGAGCGGACTGCGCCAAACCTATCTGCAAGGCCTGAACAACCTGCTCGATTCCCTTGGCTCGCTGCTGGACGCAGAGGACGAAGCCGGCAAACGGCAGCAGGCGCTGGTGCAGTATTCGCTGATGTTCGGTGCGCTGATGCTGTCCCGGGCCACCCGAGGCGACCCGCTATCGGATGAAATTCTCGAAGCTGCCCGGGCCGCCCTCACGCCGTCGAAGTAAATCGCCCGCCCCCACGCAATAAAAAGATCGCAGGCATTACCAGCTCCTACACTCAGCGCAGTGTCCACAATGGCGCAGGAGCTGCCACGGACTGCGATCGCTGGTGGTTGCCAAGCCGCCCTGAAATCAGCAATCTCAAGTGACGTTCGAGCCGATTTTTCGATGCCCACAGGGAGCCAAGCATGCCTGTAACCGTTCTGGTACTGGTTGAAACCATCAATGAGTACCTGCCTATCCTCGAACATCAGGGCTTTCACCTGATCCTGGCCCCGACGCCCGCCGAGCGCGCCGAAGCCATTGCCCGCCACGCCGGGCAGATCGACGCCGTCCTCACCCGTGGCCCGTTGGGGCTGTATGCCGATGAAATCGCCGCCCTGCCCAACCTCAAGATCATCTGCGTGATTGGCGCCGGCTATGAACACGTCGACCTGCAGGCCGCAGCGAACCGGGGCATCACCGTCACCAATGGCGCCGGGGTCAACGCCTCGTCCGTCGCCGACCATGCGATGGCGCTGTTGCTGGCGCTGGTGCGCGACATACCCCGCTGTGATGCCTCGGTACGGTGCGGCGAGTGGCCGAAGATCATGCGTCCTTCCCTCGCAGGCAAACGCCTGGGCATCCTCGGCCTCGGCGCCGTCGGCATGGCCATCGCCAAACGCGCGGCCAATGGCTTCGACATGGCGGTGAGTTACCACAATCGCCAGCATCGCAGCGATGTGCCCTACACCTTCTGCTCCACCCCCACTGAACTGGCCCGTGCTTCAGACTTTTTGATCGTCGCGACCCCCGGTGGTCTCGGGACCAGACACCTGATCAACAAAGCGGTCCTTGATGCCCTGGGTCCCAACGGGTTCATCGTCAACATCGCCCGCGCCAGCGTGATCGTCACCACCGACCTGATCAGCGCCCTTGAACAACGCCGGATCGCCGGCGCCGCACTCGACGTGTTCGACGCCGAACCGAAGGTGCCGGATGCACTCAAGATCCTGAGCAACGTGATCCTCACCCCCCATGTCGCCGGGCTGTCCCCGGAAGCCACCCAGGGCACCGTCGAAATGGTGGGCAAGAACCTCGTGGCGTTTTTCTCCGGCCAACCGGTGCTCACGCCGATCGAACTGCCGGCGGCCCAGAGCCAGCTCGTCCATTGATGGCGATTCAAACAGCTGTATCAAAAACAATGATTGGCCGGCAACACGCTCACCTATAAGAGCCGTTCGCGGTTGTAGGTGCGCAGTGTGCGCATTAGATTAGCCAATAGTTTCAGGCCTCCAGAATAAGCAGAAGGGATAAGCATGGCGCTTACTGACCAGTCCACCCGTACCCGCACCGGCGAAGAGCTCGATGCCGGCCTGATCGATCCGTACCTCAAGGCCCATATTCCGGGGCTCAGCGGCTTGCCACGGATCAGCCAGTTTCCGGGCGGCGCTTCAAACCTCACTTACTTGCTGGAATACCCCGAACAGGAATTCGTCCTGCGCCGCCCGCCCTTCGGCCACAAGGCCAAGTCGGCCCACGACATGGGCCGTGAATTCCGCATCCTCAATCAACTGCGCGACGGTTTTCCGTACTGCCCGAAAGCCTACGTGCACTGCACCGACGAATCGGTGATCGGTGCCGAGTTCTATGTCATGGAACGGGTCAACGGCATCATCCTGCGCTCGGACCTGCCGCCGGAGCTGGGCCTGGATTCGGCGAAAACCGAAGCCCTGTGCAAGAGTTTCATCGACAAGTTCGTGGAACTGCATCGCGTCGACTACAACGCCTACGGCCTGGGTGAC
This sequence comes from Pseudomonas sp. BF-R-24, assembly GCF_019947335.1. NCBI lineage: Bacteria > Pseudomonadati > Pseudomonadota > Gammaproteobacteria > Pseudomonadales > Pseudomonadaceae > Pseudomonas > Pseudomonas sp. BF-R-24. Next base: position 141,542 of record NZ_JAGYGG010000008.1, on the reverse strand, counting down.
CTGGGTAAACCCGAAGGCTACGTGACACGACAAATCAAAGGCTGGAGCGATCGCTACGAAAAGGCCCTGACCCCCGATGCGCCACAATGGGAAGCGGTCAAGGCCTGGCTCAACGACAAGATGCCGGCCGACCATCCGACCTCCAGCATCGTGCACAACGACTACCGCTTCGACAACGTGATCCTCGACCCGAACAACCCGATGCAGATCATCGGCGTGCTCGACTGGGAACTGACCACCCTGGGCGATCCGCTGATGGACCTGGGCAACACCCTCGCCTACTGGATCGAAGCCGATGATCCGGCGCCGGTGCAGATGATGCGCCGCCAGCCGAGCCACGCGCCGGGCATGCTCACCCGCCGCGAGTTCGTCGATTACTATGCCGAACGTTCGGGCATACGCATCGACAATTTCGACTTCTACTACACCTACGGCCTGTTCCGCCTGGCTGGCATCGTGCAGCAGATCTACTACCGCTTCTACCATGGCCAGACCCAGGACAAACGCTTCGCGCAGTTCATTCACATGAACAAGCTGTTGGAGCAGATGAGCTTGCAGGTCATTTCGAAATCCAGCCTCTGACCGTATGCGATCCCTGTAGGAGCGAGCCTGCTCGCGAAGATCGTGAACGATAACGCGCACTGACTGGCCTCAACTGAACAGCATTAGCCGCAACACGGCATTTGACTCGATAACAAGACTTTTCATAAGGGAATCCCATGTCCAAGACTCAGTTGTTCGACCTCGACGGCAAGATCGCTTTCGTCTCCGGCGCCAGCCGTGGCATCGGTGAAGCCATCGCCAAACTACTGGCCCAGCAAGGCGCCCACGTGATCGTGTCGAGCCGCAAGCTTGAAGGCTGCCAGCACGTCGCCGACGCGATCATCGCCGCCGGCGGCAAGGCCACCGCCATTGCCTGCCACATCGGCGAGATGGAACAGATCAGCCAGGTCTTCGCCGGCATCAAGGAACAGTTCGGGCGCCTGGACATCCTGGTCAACAACGCCGCGACCAACCCGCAGTTCTGCAACGTGCTGGACACCGACCTCAGCGCCTTCCAGAAAACCGTCGACGTGAACATCCGCGGCTACTTCTTCATGTCGGTCGAAGCCGGCAAGCTGATGCGCGAAAACGGCGGCGGCAGCATCATCAACGTGGCGTCGATCAACGGTGTTTCACCGGGCATCTTCCAGGGCATCTACTCGGTGACCAAGGCGGCGGTGATCAACATGACCAAAGTCTTTGCCAAGGAATGTGCGCAATTCGGGATTCGCTGCAATGCCTTGCTGCCGGGTCTGACCGACACCAAGTTCGCCTCGGCACTGGTGAAAAACGAAGCCATCCTGAACACCGCTTTGCAACAGATCCCGCTCAAGCGCGTGGCTGACCCAAGCGAAATGGCCGGCGCAGTGCTGTACCTGGCCAGCGATGCTTCCAGCTACACCACCGGCGTTTCGCTGAATGTGGATGGCGGCTTCCTGTCCTGATCATCTGAACAGCACAAATCCCTGTGGGAGCGAGCCTGCTCGCGATGGCGTTATCAGATTCAACATCGATGTCGACTGATACGCCGCTATCGCGAGCAGGCTCGCTCCCACAGAGTGATGCCCCCGATTTACTGCGTGACGCAACGAGTCGTGGTAGTGACTCGGGTCACCTGCCCGTCTTCAGCCCGTACATCGCCCAGGACATCGGTTTTATCCATGGCCTGGCAGGTGCGTTCAGGAGGGGGTGGAGTGACCGCTGGAGGGGGTGGCGGACTGGCACAGCCGCCGAGGATCGCCACGCAGAATGCCAGCGACAAAGGTGAGATAACGCGTTTCCCAAGAGTTTTCATAGGTTGACCCGCGATAAGTGATAGACACTTTTTTGTGACAACAAAACCGGCGCGCAAAATCCATGCACCTGTCAAAAAAATAAATATCTGCGAATCACTTATAGCCCAATCCGTGACCAGCACCCGTAAAAGCTGACAGTTCTTACATCACCGAATCAGGGCGCTGCAAGGAATTGCTGTCCAGTTCGTAACGCAGTTCTTCGATCAATGCGGTGACCGACTCCGCAGTCTGCAACGTGCTCATGGTCAGGCCACTGACCACCAGGTCCACCTGCCCCGACAGCGGGTGATAGAGCTTCACGGTCAGCGAATGGTCGCCGCTGACACTGCATTCGCAAGCCAGGGGTGAAAAACTGCGTTCGATCAGCATCCGCAGTTGCGCCAGCGTGATCATTGCGACGGGGCCTGGCGGGTTGAAGGGCCGTGCAAGTGGCTCATGGGGCGGTTCCTTTTGGCGGTTTCCGAAGGGGAAGCGCGCGGGACTTGAAGTCACCTGCCGCACGTCCTCAGCCTAAGAGCCGCTTCACCGGATCGACACATGAATTTGCACCCTGCGATCTAGTGCATTTACACCTTTACCCCTGCCCCTTGGTCCGCCATTCACTGGAGAACAGTCCCCGCTCCCGCGCCCAGACAATCGCCTCGCTGCGGCTGTGCACATTGAGCTTGGAGTACACCATCGCCACATGGTTGCGCACTGTGTTCGGTGCCAGTTTCAGGCGCGCGGCGATTTCCTTGTCGGCCAGGCCTTCGCAGATCAGGCCCAGCACATCGCGCTCACGGGCGGTCAGGTCGGTGAAGGACACACTGGGCAATTTCGGTGAGTTGACGCTCTTCACATTGGCCAGTTTTTCGATCAGCGTGCGGCTGAACCATGAGGCGTCCTTCATCACCTCCTCGATGGCCGACACCAGTTCCAGCTCGGTGCGCCTGCGCTCGGTAATGTCCATCAGCACCAGCAGATAACAGGGGATGCCCTGAATGTTCACGGTGTCCGCCGACACCGCGCAATCGATCAGCCCGGCGTCTTTCCTGCGCAGACGTACGTCGATGCGATCCAGGCTACCGGTTTTCTCCAGCCTGGCGAACAGCCAGATGCGCGCGTTTTTGTCATCGATGAAGTCGATCTGCGCAATGCTGCTCCCAAGCACGTCCTCACCGCGATAACCCAAGGTATCGAGGAACGCATCGTTAACGTCCAGCACCCGTTGATCAGCCGCGCCGCACAGCAGAATCGGCACCGGAGACAGGCGAAACGCCTTGGCAAAGCGTTCTTCGCTCTGGCGCAGGGCGATTTCGGCCTTGTGCCGTGGCTCCATGTCGACGAAGGAAAACAACATGCAGGCTTCGTCGTTGAGCTCCAGCGGCTGGCCGGCCACGATGACCTGTTTACTGCCGCCATCCGCTAGCCGCAACTGGGCCTGCATCTGCGCGATGGTCACCCCTTCGCAAAGACGCTGCCTGGCCAGATCCTTGCTTTCGGCCAGGTCCAGCACATCCAGCTCGTAGGTCGAAGTACCGATCACCTGGTCACGGGCATAACCGGTCATTTCGAGGAAACCTGGGTTGACCTTGATGTAGCGCAGATCACTGAGTCGACAGATCACTGCCGGTGCCGGGTTGGCGGCGAAGGTTTTCTCGAAACGTTGCTCGGCGCTGGCCCAGTCGGTGACATCGTCCATGATCAACACCAGCGATTCCGGCTCGCCACGGCTGTCGGCCAGCACCAGGCTGCGCACGCGATGGACCCAGGACCGCTCGTCGTCCGCTGCCGACGCCACGTCCACCAGCACATCGCTGAACGTCTCGCCGCGCGCCAGCCGGCTGATCGGGTAGCTGTCGACTGGCACTGCATGATTGTTGCGATAGCGCAAGGCAAAGCGTTGGGTGTAGGCCTTGGCATTGACGCCCAGGTCGCTGATCTGCGAGGCACCGTGCATGGCCAGCGCCGCCTCGTTGGCCCACAGGATGCTCTGGTCGGGATCGAGCAGAATCACCCCGTCGGACAAGCAGGCGATGATTTGCTGCAACTGGCGACGATTGGCCTCCGTGGAAAGGACGTGCTGGCTCATTTCGACTCCACAAGTATGGTGCCCCTGTGAAGAATACGACCGCCGGAGTTTTGGTTAGTGCAACGAACCTTGCGGGAGCGGGCTTGCTCGCGAAAGCGGTGGAGTTGGTCAGCGAAAAGCCTGGAGGGCCGGTGGTCCTTTGACTATTGCACGTTAAAGGACGCGTTAAGCCCCGCCAACTTGTCCGGATTACGCATGATGAAAACCCGATTCACCCGCCCGGTTTCATCGAAAGCAAACGTCATCGACGCGGTGATAACACCGTCGGCCTTGATGATGACGCCTTGTGCACCATTGATTTCAACGGGCAGCCATTCACAGGTTTGCCAATAGGCGTGCAACGACTGACCAATGAAATCCAGCACGCTTTCGATGCCAAACAGCGTTTCACGGATCGCCGAAGCCTTGCCGCCGCTGTCGGCGCAGAGTTCGACGTCTTCGCTTAGCATCACGCTCAAGTTCGCCGTGGAACCACTGGTGATGGCGTTGTGGAAGGCACTGAGCAACTGGTTTTGGCGCACAGGTTCCGGTTGATAGCGGGCCTGGGCACTGCCAAGACTCGCCTTGGCCCGAGACACCAGTTTGCGGCAAGCGGCTTCCTGCACCCCGACCGCATCGGCAACCTGCGGGTAATCCATGTCGAAGATTTCGTACAGCAGGTACGCGGCACGCTCCTTGGGTGTCAGCCGCTCCAGCAGCAACACGAACGCGGTGGACAGCGACGAAGCCAGTTCATGCATGTGCTCGGGTGAGTCCTGATGCGCCGTGTGGATCGGCTCCGGCAGCCAGGTACCGATGTAATCTACCCGGGACTTGTGCGCCGACCGTAGCAGGTCAATGCAATGGCGGGTGCAGGCGGTGGTAAGCCAGGCGGCCGGCGTGGCGATGGAGGCCCGGTCGGCCTCCAGCCACTTGATGAACAACTCTTGCACCGCATCCTCGGCTTCGACGCGCGAACCGAGAATGCGATAGGCCAGACCAAGCAAAAAGGGCCGGCGCTGCTCGAACACAGTGGCGGCGTTTTCAGCGCAGTTCATCAATCAGTGCCTCGACACCTGCAAGCGGTTCCACAGGTTGATCATGCCGATCTCGGCCGTCAAGGCGCCGATCTGTTCGTCATTGAAATACGCCCTCAGTTCACCGCGCAGGCTGGCGTAATCGGTTTTTTCATCCAGTATCGTCAAGGCTTCGGTCCACGCCAGCGCAGCGCGCTCCGCAGCGCTGAAATCACTGACGTGACGCCAGACGATCAGACGATCCAGACGCTCGTTGGTTTCATTGGCTTCCCGGGCTTCGCGGGTGTGCATCTTCACGCAAAAACCGCATTGGTTGATCTGCGAGGCGCGCAGGTGGATCAAGTGCTTGAGGCCTGGATCAAGATCATGCTGATCGAGCGCGACATGGACCTGGGTCAGGCTTTCGAAAACCTGTGGAATCGATTGCAGCAGGTTGACCGCTTGGGTGTTGGACGACATCGTGTTGCTCCACTGATTGAGGGATTCAACAGGATGACGATTGAGGGTTGGGGTTTGTGACGTGCGCTGATTCATTCAGCGCACGTCACTCGGTTCAAGCAGTCAACTCTCCCTTCGCAATCGCCGCCGAAGCCGCCAGCATTGCCCGCAACAGCACCGCACACCCGGCCGCCAGGTCTTCCGGCGCGGCATTTTCGATTTCGTTGTGGCTGATGCCGCCTTCGCACGGCACGAAGATCATCCCGGCCGGGCCGAGTTCGGCGAGGAAGATTGCGTCGTGGCCCGCGCCGCTGACAATGTCCATGTGCGACAGGCCCAGGCTTTGGGCGGCGCCGCGTACCGCTTCGACGCAGCCCTTGTCGAAGTACAGCGGTGGGAAGTCGGCCGTTGGCGTGAGTTCGAAGGTCAGGCCATGTTCGTCGCAGGTGGTTTCGATGACTTCACGCACTTCGGCAATCATCGAGTCCAGGCGCGCCGGTTCCAGGTGCCGGAAGTCCAGGGTCATGCGCACTTCGCCAGGGATGACGTTGCGCGAGCCGGGATAGGCTTGCAGGCAACCGACGGTGCCGCAGGCATGGGGTTGATGGCTGAGGGCGGCGCGGTTGAGCGCACCGACGATCACCGCGGCGCCGACCAGGGCGTCCTTGCGCAGGTGCATCGGGGTCGGGCCGGCGTGGGCTTCGACGCCGCGCAGCTTGAGGTCAAACCATTTCTGCCCGAGGGCGCCCATGACCACGCCTATGGTCTTGCGTTCGTCTTCCAGTATCGGGCCTTGCTCGATGTGAGCTTCAAAGTAGGCGCCGACTTTGTGGCCGCTGACTTTGCGCGGCCCGGCGTAACCAATGGCATTCAGTGCCTGCCCCACCGTCACGCCCTCGGCATCGACCTTGGCCAAGGTTTCCTCGAGGGTAAATTTTTCCGCGAACACGCCGGAACCCATCATGCACGGGGCGAAGCGCGAGCCTTCTTCGTTGGTCCAGACCACCACTTCCAGCGGCGCTTCGGTTTCGATGTTGAGGTCGTTGAGGGTACGCAGCACTTCGACGCCCGCCAGCACACCGAAGCAGCCATCGAACTTGCCGCCGGTGGGCTGGGTGTCGATGTGGCTGCCGGTCATCACCGGTGGCAGGTCGGGATTGCGCCCGGGACGACGGGCGAAGATGTTGCCGACGGCGTCGATGCTGACAGTGCAGCCGGCATCGATACACCATTTGACGAAGATGTCCCGGGCCTGGCGATCCAGATCGGTCAGGGCCAGGCGACACACGCCGCCCTTGACCGTGGCGCCGAGCCTGGCCAGTTCCATGAGCGATTGCCACAGGCGGTCGCGGTTGATGTGCTGATGGCTGGACTGCAGAACGTCTACGGCCGCGTTCATGATGATCTCCTCAGGCTGTTCTTATCAGGCTGTTCTTATCGGTTTCTCTCAAGCATTTTTTGGTGTGTTTGAGGCCCTCTTCGCGAGCAAGCCCGCTCCCACAGGGGGAATGCATTCCAAAGGTGGGAGCGGGCTTGCTCGCGAAGAGGCCAGTCATCACACCGCAGATTTCGCTACAGATGGGTTGGGCCGCATCACACTCAACCCGTAATAAATAACCCCACCCAGCGCCGAGCCAGTGAACCAGCCATAGCTGTAGAACCAGCTGAACGCATCGCTGCCCAGGGACAGCAGCGTCAGCACCACCGGCACACCAAACGCGATGAACCCGCTCCAGTTCCACGCCGGATACACGTCATCGCGGTACAGGCCGGCGAGATCCAGTTGCTGCTTCTTGATCAGGAAATAGTCCACCACCATGATCCCGGCGATCGGCCCCAGCAGGCTGGAATAGCCGAGCAACCAGTTGGAATAGACCGTTTCCAGGCTGAGATCGGAAACGATCAGGCCGAGCTTTTTCAGCAGTTCATGGGCCATCAGCGCCAGTCCGACCAGCCCGGTGAGGATTACCGCTTTGGTCCGGTTGATCGCCTTGGGGGCGATGTTCTGGAAATCGTTGGTGGGCGATACGATGTTGGCCGCGGTGTTGGTCGACAGCGTGGCGATGATGATCAGCGCCATGGCCAGCGCCACCCAGACCGGACTCTGGATATGGCCGATCAGGGTCACCGGGTCGGACACCGTCACGCCCACCAGCTTCACTGACGCGGCGGTCATCACCACGCCCAGGGAGGCAAACAGGAACATGGTCAGTGGCAGGCCGATGATCTGCCCGACAATCTGATCTTTCTGGCTTTTCGCGTAGCGGCTGAAGTCGGGGATGTTCAGCGACAGCGTGGCCCAGAACCCGACCATCGCGGTCAGCCCGGCCGCGAAGTAACTGGCCACGCCCGCGCCTTCGGGGCGCTTGGCCGGGATCGCCAGCAACTCGGTCATCGACACGTTGGGCATGGCCCACACCAACAACCCTACCCCCACCAGCACCAACAGCGGTGCCGAGAGCGTTTCCAGCCATTTGATCGACTCGGCACCGCGAATCACCACCCACAGGTTCAGCGCCCAGAACACCATGAAGCCAATGACCTCGCCGGTGCCGCCCAGGGACTTCCAGCCCTCGAACACCGAGCCAAGGAACAGGTGAATCGCCAGCCCGCCGAACATGGTCTGGATGCCGAACCAGCCACACGCCACCAAGGCGCGGATCAGGCACGGAATGTTGGAGCCGAGCACGCCGAAGGACGAGCGCAGCAACACCGGAAAGGGAATACCGTACTTGGTGCCGGGAAAGGCGTTAAGCGTCAGGGGAATCAGCACGATGATGTTGGCAAACAGAATCGCCAGCAGCGCTTCACCGACGGTCAGGCCGAAGTACGCGGTCAACACGCCACCAAGGGTGTAGGTCGGCACGCAGATCGCCATGCCTACCCACAGCGCGGTGATGTGCCATTTGTTCCAGGTGCGTTCGCGCACCTTGGTCGGTGCAATGTCGTGGTTGTAACGGGGACTGTCGAGGACATCGCTGCCGGCTTCAAGCTCGAACAAGCCGTCGCGCTCGGTCACTTGCGATCTGATCTGTTGCATGGCCGCTCCACTGTTCTTTGAATTATTTTTTGCTCATCGGGGGCTGGCGGCATCAATAAACGTGCCGGGTGCCCCGATTACGCATCGGGCAGTTCCATAAACACTCTGTAAGCAACTGATGTTTATCAGTTTTATGCAGTCAACGATGCAGTCCTCAGTTGCATGTCATGCCACTCAGGCCGAATGCCAGACAAGTTGTCCTGACAGTCAGGACTCAATCTGGTGCGTTGATCTTTTTTTCAATGGCTGCGCATCAACCATAGACCATACTCAAACAGCTGATTTCACATAAGAAATCTTGACTATTTTTCGATCCTGTCAAGTGCGTCAAAATGGTGAACGGCCTCACCATTTTGGTGATTCTTGCAATTAATCTTTAAATATCAATTAGTTAATACCTGCATAAGCTTATAAAAAATATTCTTGCCGATTCGGATAACTGCAGCTAGCGTTTAATCCTGACAGCACTGACAGGAATAAATCTGACCGGGCTGTTTGTATATAGAACATCTAGAACCGGCATAAACCGGTCATTGCCTGCGAGGAACTCGGAATGTCTCTGTTGATCCGTGGCGCCACCCTTGTTACCCATGATGAAAGTTATCGCGCCGATGTGTATTGCGCAGACGGCGTGATCAAGGCCATCGGCGAAAATCTCGATGTACCTGCAGGCGCCGAAGTGCTCGACGGCAGCGGCCAATACCTGATGCCCGGCGGCATCGACCCGCACACCCACATGCAACTGCCCTTCATGGGCACCGTGGCCAGCGAAGACTTCTACAGCGGCACGGCGGCCGGACTGGCCGGCGGCACCACGTCGATCATCGACTTCGTGATTCCCAACCCGCAGCAATCCTTGCTCGAAGCCTTCCATCAGTGGCGCGGCTGGGCCGAGAAGTCGGCGTCGGACTATGGCTTTCACGTCGCCATCACCTGGTGGAGCGAACAGGTCCGCGAGGAAATGGCCGAACTGGTCAGCCAGCACGGCGTCAACAGCTTCAAGCATTTCATGGCCTACAAGAACGCGATCATGGCCGCCGATGACACCCTGGTGGCGAGTTTCGAACGCTGCCTGGAACTGGGCGCGGTGCCGACCGTTCATGCGGAAAACGGTGAACTGGTGTATCACCTGCAACGCAAGCTGATGGCCCAGGGCATCACCGGACCGGAAGCGCATCCGCTGTCGCGGCCTTCACAGGTTGAGGGCGAGGCCGCGAGCCGGGCGATCCGCATCGCCGAAACCCTGGGCACGCCACTGTACCTGGTTCACGTCTCGACCAAGGAAGCCCTGGACGAAATCACCTACGCCCGGGGCAAGGGCCAGCCGGTCTACGGCGAAGTACTGGCCGGGCACCTGCTGCTGGACGACAGCGTCTACCGCGATCCGGACTGGCAAACCGCCGCCGGTTACGTGATGAGCCCGCCGTTCCGCCCCCGCGGCCATCAAGAGGCGCTCTGGCATGGCTTGCAATCGGGCAACCTGCACACCACCGCCACCGACCACTGCTGCTTCTGCGCCGAGCAAAAAGCCGCTGGCCGCGACGACTTCAGCAAGATCCCCAACGGCACCGCCGGCATCGAAGACCGCATGGCGGTGTTGTGGGATGAAGGTGTGAACAGTGGACGCTTTTCGATGCAGCAATTCGTCGCGCTGACGTCCACCAACACGGCGAAGATCTTCAACCTCTACCCACGCAAAGGCGCGATTCGTGTGGGTGCCGATGCCGACCTGGTGCTGTGGGACCCGCAAGGCACGCGCACCATTTCCGCCAAGACCCACCACCAGCAGGTGGACTTCAACATCTTCGAAGGCAAGACCGTGCGCGGCGTGCCCAGCCACACCATCAGCCAGGGCCGCGTGGTCTGGGCCGACGGCGACCTGCGGGCCGAACGCGGGGCCGGGCGCTACATCGAACGACCGGCGTATCCGGCGGTGTTTGATTTGCTGAGCAAGCGGGCTGAGCTGCACAAGCCTGTTGCTGTGAAACGCTGAAAGCGGCCTTCGGCCTCATCGCGAGCAAGCTCGCTCCCACAGGGATCTCGAGTGTTCACAAAACCTGTGGGAGCGAGCTTGCTCGCGATGAGGCCCGCACAGACAACACAAAAAACAATGCCCATTCAGAGGCAACACCTCAAATAACCGTGAGGCCAAAACCGTGATCAAGACCCTGGACCACCTCCCGCATCCCGTTGAGAATGCGGCCGCCCTCGCCGGCCACTTCACCGATCTGGCGCCGCCGCTCAACGAGCGCCAGGCGCACCTGGAAGCCTCGCGCTGCCTGTATTGCTACGACGCGCCCTGCGTGAATGCCTGTCCGAGCGAGATCGACATTCCCTCGTTCATCCGCAACATTGCGCAGGACAACGTGCAAGGCGCCGCGCAGAAAATCCTCTCGGCCAACATCCTCGGCGGCAGTTGCGCCCGGGTGTGCCCGACGGAGATTCTTTGCCAGCAAGCCTGCGTGCGCAACAACACTCACGAATGCGCGCCGGTCATGATCGGCCTGTTGCAACGTTACGCCGTGGACAACGCCCACTTCAGCACGCACCCCTTCCAGCGTGCTGCCGCCACCGGCAAACGCATCGCCGTGGTGGGTGCCGGTCCGGCCGGTTTGTCCTGCGCCCACCGCAGTGCCATGCACGGGCATGACGTGGTGATTTTCGAGGCGCGGGAAAAGGCTGGCGGCCTCAACGAGTACGGAATCGCCAAATACAAACTGGTGGATGACTACGCGCAAAAGGAGCTTGAGTTCCTGTTGGAGATTGGCGGCATCGAAATCCGCCACGGGCAGAAACTCGGGGAGAACCTGACCCTCAGTGAACTGCATCAACAGTTCGATGCGGTGTTCCTCGGCCTCGGGCTCAATGCCAGCAAACAGCTAGGTCTGGCCCACGAAGACGCGCCTGGCCTGCTCGCCGCCACCGACTACATCCGCGAACTGCGCCAGGCCGATGACCTGAGCCAACTGCCCCTGGCCGACCACTGCATTGTCCTCGGCGCAGGCAACACCGCCATCGACATGGCGGTGCAAATGGCCCGCCTCGGCGCCCACGATGTGAATCTGGTGTACCGCCGTGGCATCGAGGACATGGGGGCCACCCATCACGAACAGGAGATTGCCAAGGCCAATCAGGTGCGGCTGATGACCTGGGCTCAACCCGAAGAAGTGCTGCTCGATGACCATGGCCGCGTGCGCGGCATGCGTTTCGCCCGCACCCGTCTGGTGGAAGACCGCCTGCAAACCACCGGTGAAACCTTCGAACTGGCCGCCGACGCGATCTTCAAGGCCATCGGCCAGACCTTCGACGGCAGCGCCCTCAGCGATCCGCTGGCCCGAGAACTCAAGCGTCAGGGCGAACGCATCGAAGTCGATGAACAACTGCGCACCAGCATCCCCGGCGTGTATGCCGGCGGCGACTGCACCAGCCTCGATCAGGACCTTACCGTGCAAGCCGTGCAGCATGGCAAGCGCGCCGCCGAGGCGATCAACGCTCAACTGATGCTCAACGTGGAGGCTGCGTAAATGGCCGATCTGTCGATTGTCTTCGCCGGCATCAAAGCACCCAATCCATTCTGGCTGGCCTCCGCGCCGCCGACCGACAAGGCCTACAACGTGGTCCGCGCCTTCGAGGCCGGCTGGGGCGGCGTGGTCTGGAAAACCCTGGGTGAAGATCCGGCGGCGGTGAACGTGTCGTCGCGCTACTCGGCACACTTCGGGGCTAACAGGGAGGTGCTGGGCTTTAACAACATCGAGCTGATCACCGACCGCTCGCTGGAGATCAACCTGCGGGAAATCACCCAGGTCAAAAAGGACTGGCCGGACCGTGCGCTGATCGTGTCCTTGATGGTGCCCTGCGTCGAAGAATCCTGGAAACACATCCTGCCGCTGGTGGAAGCCACTGGCGCCGACGGCATCGAGCTGAACTTCGGTTGCCCCCACGGCATGCCGGAACGCGGCATGGGCGCGGCGGTCGGCCAGGTGCCGGAATACGTGGAACAGGTCACCCGCTGGTGCAAGACCTATTGCTCGCTGCCGGTGATCGTCAAGCTCACGCCGAACATCACCGACATCCGTGTCGCCGCCCGCGCCGCCCACCGTGGTGGTGCCGATGCGGTGTCGTTGATCAACACCATCAACTCGATCACCAGCGTTAACCTCGAACGCATGGTCGCCAATCCCATGGTCGGCAGCCAAAGCACCCACGGCGGTTACTGCGGCTCGGCCGTCAAGCCGATTGCCTTGAACATGGTCGCCGAAATCGCCCGCGACCCGCAGACCCAGGGCCTGCCGATCAGCGGGATCGGCGGCATTGGCAACTGGCGCGATGCGGCGGAATTCATCGCGCTCGGCAGTGGCTCGGTGCAGGTATGCACGGCGGCGATGCTGCATGGCTTCCGGATTGTCGAAGACATGAAGGACGGCTTGTCACGCTGGATGGACAGTCAGGGCTATGCCAGCATTTCGGAGTTTTCCGGCCGCGCGGTGGGCAACACCACGGACTGGAAGTACCTGGACATCAACTACCAGGTGATCGCGAAAATCGATCAGGAGGCTTGTATCGGTTGCGGTCGCTGCCATATCGCTTGTGAGGACACCTCGCACCAGGCCGTGGCCAGCCTCAAGCAAGCGGATGGCACTCACAAGTATCAAGTGATCGATGAGGAGTGTGTGGGCTGCAACCTGTGCCAGATCACCTGCCCGGTGCAGGACTGCATCGAGATGGTGCCGGTGGAGACTGGCAAGCCGTTCCTGGACTGGAATCATGATCCGAGGAATCCGTATCACGTCAGCCCTTGATGCCGGCGGCGCCTGAGCTGACGCCTTCGCGAGCAAGCCCGCTCCCACATTTGAAATGCATTCCAATGTGGGAGCGGGCTTGCTCGCGAAGAGGCCGGCAGCCGCACCATAGATTTTCAAGGCTCCAACCCGATCCCCCGCAAAATCACACTGGTCACCGTCTGCACCGCTTTCTCGAACTGCATGTCCGACAGCGGCTGATGGTCGTTGAGAATATTCACCTGGTGATCGAAGTCGGCGTAGTGCTGGGTCGAGGCCCAGATCATGTACAGCAGGCTCGAGGGCTCCACCGGCAGGATGCGTTTGTCGTCCACCCACTGGCGGATTTTCGCTTCCTTCATCTTGGCCCAGTCGTACAGGCTCGCATCCAGCGCTGCGCCGAGGGTCGGCGCGCCATGGATGATTTCGTTGGCCCAGACTTTCGAGCCATAGGGCCGGCTGCGGGAATGGTTCATCTTGGCGCGGATGTAGCTGCTGAGCACCACACGCGGGTCATCGAACATCTCGAAGCACAGCGCATCCTGCTTCCAGACTTCCAGCAAGTCGAACAGCACGGCGCTGTACAACTCGGTCTTGGTGCTGAAGTAGTAGTGCAGGTTGGAGCGCGGCAGTTGTACTTCAGCGGCGATGTCGGCCATGGCGGTGCTGCCAAAGCCCTTTTCAGCGAAGACTTTTTCCGCCCCCAGCAGGATTTTTTCGACGTTACTGCGACGAATCTCGATCTTGTGATTGCCCATGCGGATCCCCGACAACAACGTTGAGCAAGACTAGCATCCGCTCTGGATCGCGGCGACAGGGGAAAACGAAACTTCGTACTGCCGCTGTCGTATAGCTAAACTCTGCGCACTTGGAAACTGCCTGAGGTACCCACGATGTTGCTCAAGAAAACCCTGACCGTCGCGGCCCTGCTCGGCACGCTGCCGCCGATGATTTCCAGCTGACAATCCAATCCCTTGTGGGAGCGAGCTTTTGTGGCGAGGGGGCTTGCCCCCGTTAGGCTGCGCAGCAGTCGTAAATATAAACTCCTCGATATGCCTGAAAGTCGTAGGGGCCGCTTCGCGACCCAACGGGGGCACCCCCCCTCGCCACAGGGAACGGTGCAAGCCTTGAAAATCACACAGCAGGTCAACATGTCGCTAACACTGATCGAACTCGAAGACGAATTCACCCGCCTCACCCTCGCACCAGAGCTTGGCGGCAGCATCGTCAACTGGACGGTGCGCAGCACCGGACAGCCCTTGTTGCGTCACAGCGACACCCATGCCCTGAACACCGGACTGCCCGGCAAACTCGGCTGCTTTCCCCTGATCCCCTGGTCCAACCGTATCGCCGATGGCGGTTTCGATTGCCCCGATGGCTGGCTGGCACTGGCGCCCAACAGCCTCACCGATCCCCTGCCGATTCACGGCAGCGCCTGGCAGCAGGCGTGGGACGTGGTTTCCCGGTCGGAAAATGAAGTGGTCCTGCAACTCGACGGCACAACCCCCTTCGCTTATCGCACCCGGCAACGTTTCCAATTGAGCGCGGGCAAGCTGAGCATCGAACTGCACGTCACACACCTGGCCGAGCACGCTGCGTGGCATGGCCTGGGATTGCATCCGTATCTGCCGCGCACCGCGAACACCCGACTACAGGCACCCGCCCGGCATGTGTGGTTGTGCGACAGGGAAAAACTGCCGACAGAACTCAGCGCATTGCCGCTCGAGTGGGATTTCCAGCAACTGAAGGTATTGCCCGAATCGCTGGTGGACAATGGCTTCTGCGAATGGAACGGTCACTGCCTGATCGAGCAAGCGGATCTTGGTTACACGCTCGACTGCCAGGCCACCGGCAGCGATTACTACCTGCTGTACTGCCCCGTGGGCCTGGAGTTTTTCTGCATCGAGCCGGTGAGCCATCCGGTCAACGCGCACCACCTGCCCGGTCGGCCGGGGTTGCGTTTGCTGGAACAGGGCCAATCCACCGAACTGGGTTTCACCCTGCAGTATCGGCCGCTTCAGGCAGATGTTCCCAACAGTTGACTCAACACCGCTCGCAACTTGCCGGGCTTCACCGGTTTGTTCAGCAAGGGTGCGTTGAGCCGCTGCAACGCACGCCGGCATTGGTCGGTGCGGTCGGCGGTAATGATCACCGCGGGAATGTCCTGGTGGAAATGCTCGCGTAAATGTCGCACCACATCACAGCCGACCACCCCGTGATCGAGGTGATAGTCCGCGAGAATCAGCTCCGGCGCCTGTCCGCGTAACGCTGCCAGTGCAGCCGCTTCATCGGTGGCGACCAGAACGTCGCAGCCCCACTGCCCGAGCAACGCGCCCATGCTTTCGAGAATGCTCACTTCGTTGTCGATCACCAGCAGACGGCGGCCCGGCAGCGGATTGCCGGTGCCCGGTTGTGGTACCGCCTGGCTCACGGGCAACGGAACCTCGTCGGATATCGGCACCTCGATGCTGAACATCGAACCCCGCCCCGGCAACGAGTACACGCCGATCCTATAGCCAAGGATCTTGGCGATGCGCTCGACGATCGCCAGCCCCAGGCCCACGCCCTTGCGGTCGGCGGCGCGACCGACGTCCAGTTGGTTGAACTCGAGGAAGATCGAATCGAGCCGGTCGGCGGCGATGCCACGCCCGGTGTCCCAGACCTCCAGGCGCAGCATCTCGCCCCGACGCCTTACCGCCAGCAGGATGCTGCCTTCATCGGTGTAGCGGCAGGCATTGCTGAGGAAGTTGCGCAGGATCCGCGTCATCAGGCGCAAGTCGGTGCTGATGGCGTAATCGGCCATGCGCACCCGCAGGTTCAAGCCGGCCGCCTGGGCGACGGACTGGAACTCCGAGACCAGCGGCCCAAGCAGTTCATCGAGGCGGTACGACGCGATGTCCGGCTTGACCGCGGCCTGATCGAGCCGGGAAATGTCGAGCAGATCCGTCAGCAGGTCTTCGGCCCCTTCCAGGGCCTGGTGAGTGCGCTCCACCAGCACCTGTTCGGCTTCCGGCAATTGGCGTTCGCGCAAGGTCGAAATCAGCAACCGCGCGGCGTTCAGCGGTTGCAGCAGGTCGTGGCTGGCGGCGGCGAGGTATTTGTCCTTGCTGTGATTGGCGGCCTCGGCGGCATCGCGGGCATCGCGCAAGGCCTTGGCGATCTGTTTACGCTGGGTGATCTGCTGCTGAAGGTTACGGTTGGCTTCGAGCAATTCATCGGTGCGCGCGACGACGCGCTGCTCCAGTTCGTCATTGAGTTGCTGCAGGCGTCGCTGGGCCAGCTTGCGCTCGGTGATATCGGAGACGAACCCTTCCACCAGGCCTTCCTGGCCGGGCTTGAGCAGCAGGTTCATCAACACATCCAGGTGACTGCCGTCCTTGCGCCGCAAGCGGGTTTCATAGCCGTGCAGGCTACGCTGGTGCCTGAGGATTTCGCTGATGGTTTCCAGCTCCTGCGCGCCGTCGACGAACAGGGTGCTGGCCAGGTCAGTCAGGGAGAACAGCACCTCCTGCGGATCCTGGTAGCCGAGCATGCGTGCCAGCGCCGGGTTGGCGGCGCGCATGCCATCGAGCAGGCTGGCCTGGAAGATCCCGTGCACCGCGTTTTCGAACAGCCACTTGTAGCGGTTGCGCTCGGCTTCCAGATCATCCAGACGCGCGGCCAGTTCCGGGTAATGACTCTTGCGCGCCGAATGGCTGCCCAGTCCCAGCAGCCCGGCCAGGGCCCGTTGTTGCTCGTCAGAGGGCTTCGCCATAGACGACCTCGACATCACGCTGGCTGGATTCGCGCGGGTTGGTCAGGATGCACGGATCGTGCATCGCATGCTGCGACAGGAACGGAATGTCCGAGGTCCTGACGCCATGCAAACCGAGGGTCTCGTGAAAGCCGATGGCGTGCTTGAGGGCGATCAGGTGTTCGACCAGGCGCCCACAGATCTGCCGGTGATTCAGGCCTCGGCAGTCGATGCCGAAGGTCTCGGCGATCACCTTGAAGCGCTCCGGTGCCGAATTGTAATTGAAGGCCACCACATGCTCGACGAGCACCGCGTTGCACAGGCCGTGGGGCAGGTCTAGAAAGCCGCCGAGGCTGTGGGACATGGCATGCACGGCGCCCAGGATGGCGTTGGAAAACGCCAGCCCGGCCTGCATGCTGCCGAGCATGATCTTCTCGCGCAGGGCGATGTCGGTCGGGTTGGCGATCATTTGCACCAGATTGCCATTGATCAGGCGCATCGCCTCCAGTGCATGGGGATCGGTCAGCGGCCCGTGGCCGGTGGACACGAAGGCTTCGATGGCATGCACCAACGCGTCGATGCCGGTACAGGCCGACAGGAACGGGTCCATGCTCAGGGTGGTTTCCGGGTCGATCAGCGAAACGTCCGGCACCACGGCCTTGCTGACGATGGAGAACTTCATGCGCTCCTGCTGATTGGAAATGATCACGAATTGCGAGACATCGGCCGAGGTGCCGGCGGTGGTCGGAATCAGGATCAGCGGCGGGCTGGGCACGCGGATGGTGTCCACGCCCTCGAAATCGAGAATGCTGCGACCATGGGCGACGACGATGCCGATGCCTTTGCCGCAGTCCATCGGGCTGCCACCACCGACGGCGACGATCACGTCGCAGTGGTTTTCCCGGTACATCTCGGCACCGAGCATCACCTCTTCGACCCGTGGGTTGGGCGAGACATCGCTGTACAGGCAGTATTCGATGCCCAGCGCTTGCAGGCTGGCCTCGACATCGGCGACCCAGCCGGCGGCGATCACGCCGGGATCGCTGACCACCAGCACCTTGCGTGCGCCAAAGGTCTTGGCGTAATTGCCGACACTGTGCCGGCTACCGGCACCGAAGATGATTTCAGGGGAAACGAACTTGCGCAGCTGGTTGAGACTCTGGCTCATTGGAAAGCCTGTTTTTATTGTTTTGGAAGGTAGAAACCACACTAAACCATCCAGCTGCGAATGCAATCAGACCAATGGGTAGCAGGCTGGGGCGTACTCAGATTCGAATTCACCGCGGCCCCCCTGTGGGAGCGGGCTTGCTCGCGAAGAGGCCCTGTCAGTCAATATTGATGGTGACTGACACACCGCTTTCGCGAGCAAGCCCGCTCCCACACGGATCTGTGTCGCCAGACTAACCGCGATAGATCAGCTGTGAAGTCTTCGCATTGCGCAGCGTCAGGTGTTCGATCCCCAACCCTGGCGCCTCGGCTTCTTCGCGGGCCTTGAGGATCACGCCGTGGTGCGGCGACTTGCTGCACACCGGGTCGGCATTGCTAGCATCGCCAGTCAGCATGAAAGCCTGGCAGCGGCACCCGCCCAGGTCCTTGTGCTTTTCATCGCAGGAGCGGCACGGCTCCTTCATCCAGTCATCGCCGCGAAAACGATTGAAGCCGAACGAGTCGTTCCAGATGTGCGAGAGGCTGTGCTCGCGCACGTTGGGAAACGCTACCGGCAACTGCCGGGCGCTGTGGCAAGGCAAGGCCGTGCCGTCGGGGGTGATGTCGAGAAACAGGTTGGCCCAGCCGTTCATGCAGGTCTTGGGGCGTTCCTCGTAGTAGTCCGGGGTGACGAAGATCAACTTGCACGGATGGCCCTGAGCTTCAAGGCGTTCGCGATACTCGTTGGTGATGCGCTCGGCGCGCTGCAATTGTTCCCGTGTGGGCAACAGGCCGACGCGGTTGAGTTCAGCCCAGCCATAGAACTGGCACGTGGCCAATTCGACGAAATCCGCTTCCAGCTCCAGGCACAACTCGATGATCTGCGCGATCCGGTCGATGTTGTGCCGATGGGTGACGAAGTTCAGCACCATCGGATAGCCCTGGGCTTTCACAGCACGGGCCATGGCGAGTTTCTGGGCGAAGGCCTTGCGCGAGCCGGCCAGCATGTTGTTCACCGCTTCGTCGGCGGCCTGGAAGCTGATCTGGATATGGTCCAGCCCGGCCACCTTGAAGTCGCGCACCTTCTGCTCGGTCAGGCCGATGCCCGAAGTGATCAAATTGGTGTAGTAGCCCATGTCTCGCGCGGCCTTGATCAACTCGGCGAGG
This sequence comes from Pseudomonas sp. BF-R-24, assembly GCF_019947335.1. Lineage (NCBI taxonomy): Bacteria > Pseudomonadati > Pseudomonadota > Gammaproteobacteria > Pseudomonadales > Pseudomonadaceae > Pseudomonas > Pseudomonas sp. BF-R-24. The sequence continues at coordinate 122,315 of NZ_JAGYGG010000008.1, read as the reverse complement.
TCCTGACGTACCAGCGGCTCGCCACCGGAAAAGCCCAATTGCGCGGCGCCCATGTCCCGCGCTTCGCGGAATACGCGAATCCATTCTTCCGTGCTCAGTTCCTCGCCGTGTCGAGCAAAGTCCAACGGATTGGAGCAATAGGGGCACTGCAACGGACAGCGGTAAGTCAGCTCGGCGAGCAGCCACAACGGCGGTCCGGGCAGCGTCTCACTCGATCCAGAATTGCGCATGGGCCACCTCCAGAAACGCCAGCACGTCTTCGTCGATCCCGGGTACGCCGGGGAAATTCGCGCTCAATCGATCAATGATCGCCGCCACGCTGCGCTGGCCATCCACCAGGTCGAGAATCTGCCCGGCGCTGCTGTTGAGCTTGATCATGCCTTCGGGGTACAGCAGCACGTGGCAATCCTGACGGGGCTCCCATTGCAGACGAAAACCACGACGCAAGGCCGGTGACTGCTGGCGATTGATCAGGCTCACAGGGCGATCCCCCGGTGCCAGACGTTGTCGCCGGTGACCGTGTGATAAGGCGGGCGTGCAAGTTCGTAGGCCATGCTCATGGCATCGAGCATGCTCCACAGTACGTCGAGCTTGAATTGCAGGATCTCCAGCATGCGTTGTTGCCCCTCGGCCGTCACGTAGTGCGCCAGGGTAATGCGCAAGCCATGTTCGACATCGCGCCGCGCCTGACTCAGGCGCGTGCGGAAATAGTCGTAGCCGGCGACGTCGATCCACGGGTAATGGGTCGGCCAGGCGTCGAGTCGCGACTGATGGATCTGTGGGGCAAAGAGCTCGGTCAGCGAACTGCTGGCCGCTTCCTGCCAGCAGGCGCGACGGGCGAAATTGACATAGGCGTCCACCGCGAAACGCACCCCGGGCAGCACCAGTTCCTGGGAGAGGATCTGCTCGCGATCCAGGCCCACGGCTTCGCCCAGGCGCAGCCAGGCTTCGATTCCACCCTCGCTGCCGGGGACGCCGTCGTGGTCGAGAATCCGTTGCAGCCACTCCCGGCGCACGTCGCGGTCCGGGCAGTTGGCCAGGATGGCAGCGTCTTTCAGGGGGATGTTGACCTGGTAATAGAAGCGATTGGCGACCCAGCCCTGGATCTGCTCGCGGCTGGCGCGGCCGGCGTACATGGCTTGGTGGAAGGGGTGATGGATGTGGTAGTAGGCGCCCTTGGCGCGCAGGGCGGCTTCGAATTCTGTAGGGGACATCGGGGTCTCGGTCATTGGGGTACTCCTGGAAGCGCTGCGGTGTCTGGTCTGGCCTCTTCGCGAGCAAGCCCGCTCCCACAGGGGTCAGGGTTGAACACATTTTTTTGATCGAAACAGATCCATTGTGGGAGCGGGCTTGCTCGCGAAGGCGTCAGTCGCTACAGCACGATATCCATGCCGTCATAAGCCACTTCGATCCCCCGCCGCTCCAGCAAAGCCCGCTCGGCCGAGTCTTCATCGAGAATGGGATTGGTGTTGTTGATGTGGATCAGCACCTTGCGCTGGCGGTTGAAACCCTCCAGCACTTCAAGCATCCCGCCGGGGCCGCTTTGTGCAAGGTGCCCCATTTCGCTGCCCAGGCTCTGGCCGACTTCGCAAAGACGCATCTCATCGTCGCGCCACAGGGTGCCGTCCAGCAGCAGGCAATCGGCACGCTGCATCCAGCCCAGCACTTCATCGTCGATCTGCCCAAGGCCCGGTGCATAGAACAGCGAGGCACCGCTGCGCAGGTCTTCTATGAACAGGCCAATGGTGTCGCCCGGTTGCGGGTTGCCGCGATTGGGTGAATACGGCGGCGCGTTGCTCACCAGGGGAATCGCGCGAAATTGCAAATGCCCACAGGCCGGGATACCGAACGGCTGGCGATCGAGGCCGACCGGTTGCCATTGCAATCCGCCGTTCCAGTGCTCAAGCATGGTGAACAACGGGAAACCGCTGCTCAGGTCCTGATGCACACGCGCGGTGCACCAAACGTCATGCGGACAGCCTTCGCGCAGGCTGAGCAAACCGGTGCAATGGTCGATCTGGCTGTCGAGCAGTACGACGCCAGCGATGGCAGTGTCACGCAATCGGCGCGCCGGTTGCAGCGGCGCAAAACCCTCGAGTTGCGCGCGAATGTCCGGTGACGCATTGCACAGCACCCACTCCACACCGTCGTCACTCAGGGCAATCGACGACTGCGTACGGCGCTGGGCCCGCAGGCTGCCATTGCGCACACCGGCGCACTGGCAGCAGTTGCAGTTCCACTGCGGGAAACCACCACCAGCGGCGGAACCGAGAACGCGGATGTGCATGGCGGATGCTCCAGAAGGCAGGCCCGGCCAACGCATCGGCTGGCCGGGTGATCAATCAACGGTTGGCGAAATACATCGTCACTTCGAAGCCAATGCGCAGATCGGTAAACGCGGGTTTAGTCCACATGGGTCATTCCTCTTCTTGTGCCCGGGTGATTCCGGTAGAGCCATTAATGCACGGGGCGCCGAGTGCCCGAATGCTACTTTCGAAGGAGTTGGCGGGGTGATTTGGTAGGGGGTGATGCGCAGCCATTGGCATCACACAAACCCCATGTGGGAGCGGGCTTGCTCGCGAAAGCGGTGTGCCAGTCAACATCTCTGCTGAATGACACTCCGTATTCGCGAGCAAGCCCGCTCCCACATTTTGGTTTGCGGTGTTCCTGGGGAAGTTAGAAGAACCCCAGCGGATTGATGTCGTAGCTCACCAGCAGGTTTTTGGTCTGCTGATAGTGGTCGAGCATCATCTTGTGGTTTTCGCGACCGACGCCGGATTTCTTGTAGCCACCGAACGCCGCGTGCGCCGGGTACAGGTGGTAGCAGTTGGTCCATACGCGCCCGGCCTTGATCGCCCGGCCCATGCGGTAGGCGCGGTTGATGTCGCGGGTCCACAGGCCGGCGCCGAGGCCGAACTCGCTGTCGTTGGCAATCGCCAGCGCTTCGGCTTCGTCCTTGAAGGTGGTGACGCCCACCACCGGACCGAAGATTTCTTCCTGGAACACGCGCATCTTGTTGTGCCCCTTGAGCAGGGTCGGCTGGATGTAATAGCCGCTGGACAGGTCACCCTCCAGACGTTCGGCCGCGCCGCCGGTGAGCAGCTCGGCGCCCTCCTCCTGGGCAATGGTCAGGTACGAGAGGATCTTGTCGTATTGCTGCTCGGACGCCTGGGCGCCGACCATGGTCTCGGTGTCCAGCGGATTGCCGCGCTTGATCTTGACGATCTTCTTCATCACCTCGGCCATGAACGGCTCGTAGATCGACTCCTGGACCAGTGCCCGAGACGGGCAGGTGCAGACTTCGCCCTGGTTGAAGAACGCCAGCACCAGGCCTTCGGCGGCTTTTTCGATGAATGCCGGTTCAGCGTTCATGATGTCTTCGAAGAAAATGTTCGGCGACTTGCCGCCCAGTTCGACGGTACTCGGGATGATGTTCTCGGCGGCGCAATGCATGATGTGCGCGCCCACCGGGGTCGAGCCGGTGAAGGCGATCTTGGCGATGCGCTTGCTGGTGGCCAGGGCCTCGCCGGCTTCGCGCCCGAAGCCCTGGACGATGTTGAGCACGCCCGCCGGCAGCAGGTCGGCGATCAGCTCGGCGAAGACCATGATCGACAGCGGCGTTTGCTCGGCGGGCTTGAGCACGATGCAGTTGCCGGCGGCCAGGGCCGGGGCGAGTTTCCAGGCGGCCATCAGCAGCGGGAAGTTCCACGGAATGATCTGCCCGACCACGCCCAGGGGCTCATGGAAGTGATAGGCCGTGGTCAGCTCATTGATCTCGGCAGCCCCGCCTTCCTGGGCGCGGATGCAGCCAGCGAAGTAACGGAAGTGGTCGGCCGCCAGCGGCACGTCGGCGTTCAGGGTTTCGCGCACGGCCTTGCCGTTGTCCCAGGTTTCGGTGACGGCCAAGACCTCAAGGTTCTGCTCGATGCGGTCGGCGATTTTCAGCAGCACCAGGGAGCGGTCCTGGGCCGAGGTCTTGCCCCAGGCGTCGGCAGCGGCATGGGCGGCGTCCAGGGCCTTGTCGATGTCGGCGGCGCTGGAGCGCGGGAACTCGGCGATCACTTCACCGTTGACCGGCGAGGTGTTGGTGAAGTACTCGCCATTGATCGGAGCGACAAACTCGCCACCGATAAAGTTGCCGTAGCGCGGCTTGAAGGTAATGACGGCGCCTGGAGTTCCGGGTTGTTTGTAGATCATGGTGGGCCTCTGTCTGGGTCGATGCCTGTCGTACTGACAGGCGATACGCCGATACTAGAGAGCCCCGCGCGCCAGACGAATGCATCGTTGGCAGGAGGGGCTCTCGTTATTTGGTCGTAGGTTTCACACATTCCAATGTGGGAGCGGGCTTGCTCGCGAAGGCGTCGTGTCAGCCAAAAAACCTGTTGAATGACACACCGCTTTCGCGAGCAAGCCCGCTCCCACAGGGGGTTATGCGGTGGGTTCGGGGGTTAGTGCTTGGCTACCAGATCCTTGGGCAGCTTGAAGGTCCAGAGCATGCCGCCCTGGTTGAAGTCCTTCACCCGCTTGGCCACTTCGCCGCCCCACAGCGGTACCGCGCCGCCCCAGCCGGAGAGCACCGAGACGTACTGTTCGCCGTCCATTTCCCAGGTCACGGGCGAGCCAAGCACGCCGGAGCCGGTCTGGAATTCCCAGACCTTTTCGCCGGTCTTGGCGTTGAAGGCCTGCAGGAAGCCTTCAGGCGTGCCGGTGAACACCAGGTTGCCCTTGGTGGTCAGCACCCCGCCCCACAGCGGCGCGTAGTTCTTGTGGCGCCAGACTTCCTTGCCGGTTTTCGGATCGATGGCCCGCAGCACGCCGATGTAGTCTTCGTTCAACGGCTTGATGGTGAAGCCGGCGCCGAGGAACGCCGCGCCTTTCTTGTAGGCGATGCCTTCGTTCCAGATGTCCATGCCCCATTCGTTGGACGGCACATAGAACAGCCCGGTGTCTTTGTTGTAGGCCATCGGCATCCAGTTTTTCGCGCCGAGGAACGCCGGCGCCACGAAGACCGAACTGCCCTTGGCTTCGGAACCCGGGGCACCGGGACGGCTGGCTTCGTTGTAGATCGGCCGGCCGTTCTTATCCAGGCCGGTGGCCCAGGTGATCTTGTCCACGAACGGGAAACCACGGATGAATTTGCCGTTGGTGCGGTCCAGCACGTAGAAGAAACCGTTACGGTCGGCAGTGGCCGCCGCCTTGATCTCCTTGCCCCCTTCGCTGTAGTTGAAGGACACCAGCTCGTTCACGCCGTCGTAGTCCCAACCATCGTGGGGCGTGCTCTGGAAGTGCCACTTGATGGTGCCGTCGTCCGGGTTGAGCGCCAGGCGCGACGAGGAGTAGAGGTTGTCGCCAGGGCGCAGGTGCGAGTTCCACGGCGCCGGGTTGCCGGTACCGAACAACAGCAGGTTGGTTTCGGGGTCGTAGTAACCGCCAAGCCAAGGGGCCGCGCCACCGGTTTTCCAGAGATCGCCTGGCCAGGTCTTGCCCGCCTCGCCGCCGGAGATGCCGTTTTCAACCGCTTTGCCGTCCTTGTAGACGTAGCCCATATGGCCTTCGACCGTTGGCCGGGTCCACAGCAGATCACCGTTTTTCGGGTCGTAGGCCTCGATCTTGCCCACCACGCCAAACTCGCCACCGGCCACGCCGGTAATCAGCTTGCCGTTGATCACCAGCGGCGCGGCGCTGATTGAGTAGCCTTCCTTGTGGTCGGCGACTTTCTTGCTCCACACCACCTTGCCGGTGTCCTTGTTCAGCGCCACGAGCTTGGCGTCGAGGGTGCCGAAAATCACCAGGTCGCCATACAGCGCGACACCACGGTTGATCACGTCGCAGCAAGGGCGGATGTCATCGGGCAGGCGCGCATCGTATTGCCAGAGTTTCTTGCCGGTGCGCGCATCCACGGCGAATACCCGGGAGTAGGAGCCGGTCATATACATCACGCCGTCCTTGACCATCGGCTGCGCTTGCTGGCCACGCTGTTTTTCTCCGCCGAAGGAAAACGCCCACGCCGGGCGCAGCTCCTTGACGTTGTCGACATTGAGAATATCCAGCGGGCTGTAGCGCTGCCCTTGAACGCCGAGGCCGTTGGTCACGACCTGTTCCGGGTTCTTCGGGTCCTGGAGAATGTCCTGGTCGGAAACCCCGGCCAATGCCTGGCCGGACAACAGCATGGCACTGAGCAGCAGGCTCAGGACGAAGGACTGGCGACGTGCGGGTTGGGTCATGACGGCTTCCTCTGCGGATTTTTGTTATTTCCGGAAAATTTTCCCGGTCTGGTGCAGATTCTTGAGCGCCGCTGCCCTGGCAACAATTGCCCGCAATGTGGAGTTTTCTAGTTCCTTGGTACAGGGTCGGAGGAGATGAGCAGCGAACTTTGTGCCAGACATAGATCCCCTGTGGGAGCGGGCTTGCTCGCGAAGGGGCCGTGTCAGTCACCTTTTATGTCGACTGACACTCCGCTTTCGCGAGCAAGCCCGCTCCCACATTAGATCAGGGTGGGTCAGTTATTTGCGGCGGAATCCACCCGGGTCATCTGCCCTCGCTCATAGCGCGGGTACAGATGACTGACGCTGCGGATCAGTTCATAACGACTCAGGTTGATCCCGGCGAAGCGTTCGGGGATGGGGCTGCGGATCATCTCGGCCATATCACTGCCATTGGCCGCGCCGTCGCGCATGAGCTGATCGAGCCAGGTCAGGTAATCGCGCATCTGCTCGAAGGGTTGTGGATCGCTCGACACCGGCCCATGGCCCGGCACGACCTGCGTCCAGGGCAAGCCTCGCAGGGTCGCGATGTCCGCCAGCCACACCGACAGCCCGGGACTGTTGGGCGTTGTCAGCGCCCGCTGATAAAACACCAGATCCCCGGCAAACAGCACGCCGGTTTGCTGGTCGAGAATAGCCAGATCCGCGCCCGTATGCCCACCCAGGCTCAGCAAGCGCAAATCGTGATTCCCAAAACTTTTCACGCCGGGTGTCAGCGCCTGAGTCGCCAGCACCACTTCGGTGCCACGCATCCAGTCGCCGACCATCCGGTACATATTCTCCGCCATGGCATCGCCTTGCTGGTGCAACAGCTCGCTGGTGCCGGCCAAGGCGCCGATTGGCACGTCGGTGAAGGCTTGATTACCCAGCACATGGTCCGGGTGGTGATGGGTCAGCAAGACCTCGATCACCGGCTTGTCGGTGGTGGCGGCAATGGCCTTGCGCATCGCTTCGCCGTAACGCCTGGACGGCCCGGTGTCGATCACCACCACACCGCGTTCAGTGACGATAAACGCGGTGTTGACGATGTTGCCGCCGTTGGCCTTGGCGAAATTATCGGTGCTGCCTTCCAGTAACCAGGTGTCCTGGGCGATCCGCCGGGGCTTGAGCGAGTACTCGAGTTCGGCCAGGGCCGGCAGACTGAGGCTTAACACCATCAACAGGATCCAGCGCATGCCACGCTCCTTAGGGTCAGGGGATCGACGCATCGAACTCATTGCCGCTGTTGTCCCGTAGCAGCAGGCGCGTTTGCCCTGCCCCTTCGATGTCGAAGGCCAGGTTGGGGTTTTCGCTGACCGCGGGGAACAGCTCCAGCCGGGCCAGCACTTGCTCGTTGCGGTCGCGCAGTTCGGCATGGTTGATGAAAAATTCCGGAATGCCGCTGACCATGCCGTTGTCCATGGGATGGGCCACCTGCATACGCAAACGGCTGAACCCGTCCCGGGGATAGCGCCCGCCGAGCACTTCGCCGATGCGCTCCTCCCAGCCCGGTTGAGTCCGCACCACGCTCGGGGCGGTGCAACCGCCACCCGCGGCGTCAATCAGGGTCGAGCCGACATGCCACACGCCGTCGCGGGTCAACACCGCCGCGCGCAAGGGCGTCGCCTGTTCGATGCGAATGCGCAAAGACAGCCACGGCAGAACCGAATTCAGCGGCTGGAAGTCGACGATTTTCGGCAACGGATTCAGCTCTGCCCAGGCGAGGATTTTCACCACCTCGCCATTGAACGCCCGGGCATCGATTTCCAGCGGCACCTGCCGGGCATCTTCGGCAAACGGCGGCGCCAGCAGCTTGACCCGCTCATCGAACACGAACGGCGCATTGCCCAGAAACTGCTGATGGTAGAAGGCCCACATCACCGATGGCACCGGATCTTTGCCCGGATCGATAGCGTCAGCCTGTGCAGCCAGGCTCAACCAGCAGGCCAACAGACAACTCCCTCGCCATTTCATCGCCTGCTCCTTATTGATACATCTCGGGCACGTCGTAACGCAGGCCGTAATGGCCGTAGATGGTCTTCACCGAACCGTCGCGGATCAGCGCTTCCAACGCCTCTTCCACGGCATAGGCCAGTTGACGATTGCTTTCGTGCACCGCCATGCCGATTTCCCAGAGCTGCTTGCCCATGTTCGGGTAGGCATTTTCTGCCAGCGCCAGCTGCGGGTCGGCCGCTTCGTGCACCTGCCAGTCGATTTCGCCGCGCATGGCCATCACCGCGTCGACCTCACCGGCCTTCATCGCGGCAAACGCCTGGGGTACGCCTGAATAGTGATGGGTCTTGCCAGCGAGCATGCCGTTGAACACCGAGGTCAGGTAGAACGAGGGCACGCTGTCGACTTCGACACCAATCGGGTGATGCTCGAACACCGCGACGCTGGCGACCTTGTCCAGCCTTCGGCGGTCATAGGCCACCTGCCATTGTTCGTTCTGGTACGGACCGAACATCACCACATGGCCATTTTCCAGTTCACCGAACTCATTACGCTTCTGCGCATAGTCACGGTCGTAGGGCACGCGCATCATCAGGTCGGCCAGTTGCTGGTTGTGCAAGGCACTGGCACGCCAGATGTAGTCGCGCAGGTCGTCATCGAGTTTTTCCCCGGCCGGTGCCCAGATCAGCGACAGACGCACACCGAGTGCCTTGGCCAAGGCCTCGGCGAGTTCAACATCGACCCCCTGGGGCTTTCCAGCGCGTTCAAAGCTGTAGGGGGCGAAGTCCTTGTAGACCGCCACCTTCAGCTCCCCGGCGGCGATCATTTCGTCGTAGTTGCGAACCTGCGCCTGCGCCGCCTGGCAGCACAGCCACAGCGCGCTGATCAACACCGCGAGCAGGCGCATGGGTCACTCCTCGACGCGCACAGTGTCCAGATAGGTACGCACCGCCCACAGGGCTTCCTGGCTCAGGTAGTCGGCCATCTTCGGCATGTACACCCGACCGTCGCGCACCGCGCCATGGCGCACCCGTTCGGCGAACCATTCATCGCCCGCCTCGCCGACATCGAGCATGCGCAAGTCGGGGGCGATACCGCCGGACTTGGCTTCCAGGCCATGACAGGCCGCGCAGTTCTGGGTATAGGCCGAGGCGCCGATTTCCACTGCCTTGTCGTGTTCCGGGGCGGTGCGATACGGGTTCACCGCGGCCCAGCCATCGGCATCGAGCTGCACCCCGGCGTCCTTGATCGGGGTCAAGCCTTGGGTGGCGACAGCCTGTGGCACCACATTGCCGTGGGCCCAGACGGAACCTGCACTGATCAAACCGGCCAATAGCCCGGTCACGAGCAAGGCGTTGCGTTTTGTTGTCATTGTTATGCCCTCTGGATTGCACGCAAAACCTCTTGGCAGAGGCTATGGCAGCCATCTTAGAAAGCCCTGCGCACAGCCCCCATGCTGCTTTGGTGGTCGCTACCTAGTCCCTTGGTAGTAAGGCGCTGGATGGACACCACCGGTACTTTCTGCATATTTCCTCAGCTTCACGGGCTTCCTATGCTGGCGCTACCTGTAATGGAGTGCCCTATGCGCCAGCTCATCCCTTACGCCCTGATCTACCTGCTGGCGATTGCCTGCGCCGCCGGCCTGGCCACCCAGAGTCAGGCCGCCGATGCACCCCTGCAGGTGCGAATCGGCTACCTGGGTTATCGCCCCGACGCCGGCCCGTTGCTGTCGAACGTCATCCCCGAGCCCACCGATGCCGGGCTGCGCGGCGCCGAACTGGCGATCACCGACAGCAACAGCACCGGGCGTTTTCTCAACCACGGCTACAGCCTGGTCAGCGCCAGTGTCGACAGCCCCGAGGCCTTGCTCGAAGCGGCAAAGGTGCAGCATGAACAGGGCCTGCGCCTGTTTGTGGTGAATGCCCCCGCGACCAGCCTGCGCCAATTGAGTGCGGCACTGCCAGATAGTCTGCTGTTCAACGCCGGCAGCCCCGACGACAGCCTGCGCACCAGCGATTGCCTGCCGAACGTGCTGCACACCTTGCCGAGCCGGGCGATGCTCGCCGATGCGCTGGCGCAGTTTCTGGTGTTGCGCAAATGGCAGCGGGCGCTGCTGATTGTCGGCCCGACCCCGGACGATCAAGCCTATGCCGCCGCCCTGCGCCGCGCGGCCAAGCGCTTCGGCTTGCAACTGGTGGCGGAAAAACCCTGGAGCTTCGATAACGACCAACGCCGCAGCGCCCAGGCCGACATGCCGCTGTTCACCCAGACCACCGAGTACGACGTGGTGCTGGTGGCCGATGAACGCGGCGACTTCGGCGAATACGTGCCCTACCAGACCTGGTACCCGCGCCCGGTCGCCGGCACCCAGGGCCTGACCCCGGTGGGCTGGCACAAGACCGTGGAAACCTACGGCGCCGCGCAGCTGCAAAAACGCTTTGAAGCCCTGACCGGACGCTGGATGAATGACCGCGATTTCGCGGCATGGATGGCCGTGCGCAGTATCGCCAGCGCTGTGAGCAAACTGCGCCAGGCCGAGCCAATGGCGATCCGTACGCTTGAAATCAGCGATCAGTTGCCGCTCGACGGTTTCAAGGGTCGCAAGCTCAGCTACCGGTCGTGGAACGGCCAGTTGCGCCAGCCGATTCCCATTGTCCAGCCCCGGGCGCTGGTCAGCACCTCACCCCAGGACGGCTTTTTGCACCCGTTCAACGAGATGGACAGCCTGGGTTACGACAAGCCCGAGGTCAGCTGCCGCTTTCCCTGATCCGAACATCACAACAACAAGGAATCCGCCATGCGCCGCACCCTGCTCTCTTGCACCTTGCTGCTCGCCGCTGGCAATGCCGTTGCCAGCACTGCCTGGGTCTCCAACGAAAAGGACAACAACCTGAGCCTGATCGACATGCAGACCCTGCAAGTCACCGACACCCTGCCCGTCGGCCAGCGCCCCCGCGGCCTGCTGCTGTCCCATGACAACAAGCTGTTGTACATCTGCGCCAGCGACTCGGACCGGGTCCAGGTGATGGACGTGGCCACGCGCAAGATCATCAAGGAACTGCCCTCGGGCAAAGACCCTGAACAATTCGCCCTGCACCCCAACAATCGCTGGTTGTACGTCTCCAACGAAGACGATGCGCTGGTCACGGTGATCGACACCGAGACCTCCAAGGTACTCGGCCAGATCAACGTCGGCGTCGAGCCCGAGGGTATGGCCGTCAGCCCCGACGGCAAGTGGGCGGTCAACACCAGCGAAACCACCAACATGCTGCACTGGATCGACACCAGCACCCAGACCCTGGCCGACAGCACCCTGGTGGACCAGCGCCCGCGCTTCGTCGAGTTCTCCCCCGATGGCGCGAAGCTCTGGGCCTCGGCGGAAATCGGCGGCACCGTGACCATTCTCGATGTGGCCAGCCGCACCGTGCTCAAGACCCTTAACTTCCAGATCAAGGGCGTGCACCCGGACAAGGTCCAGCCGGTCGGCATCAAGCTCAGCGCCGATGGCAAGTACGGTTTCGTCGCACTGGGCCCGGCCAATCATGTGGCGGTGATCGATGCCAAGACTTTCGAGATTCTCGATTACCTGCTGGTGGGTCGACGGGTCTGGCAGATGGCGTTCACCCCGGATCAGAAGCAACTGCTGGCCACCAACGGCGTCAGCGGCGATGTCTCGGTGATCGATGTCGACAGCCTCAAGGTCAGTAAATCGGTGAAGGTCGGGCGCTATCCCTGGGGCGTGGTGGTGACGCCATGAACGCCCTTGAAGTCAGCGACCTGAGCTTTGCCTACGGCTCCCGGGAGGCCTTGCGCAAGGTGAGTTTCAGCCTGGAACCCGGGCGTTTCGCCGCGCTGCTGGGGCCCAACGGCGCCGGCAAGTCGACCCTGATTGCCCTGCTGACCCGGCTCTATGATCTGCAGCAAGGCGAAATCCGCGTCGGTGGCTGTTCATTGCGCAGCGCGGCACGCCCTGCACTCAGGCAATTGGGCGTGGTGTTCCAGCAAAGCACCCTGGACCTGGACCTCAGCGTCGAGCAGAACCTGCGTTATCACGCGGCATTGCATGGCCTGTCCCGGCGTCAGACCGACCTTCGGGTCGACGCCGAACTGGCCCGTCAGGCCCTGACCGACCGTCGCCGCGAACGGGTGCGCGAACTCAATGGCGGCCATCGTCGCCGGGTGGAAATTGCCCGCGCCCTGTTACATGAGCCGCGCCTGCTGCTGCTCGATGAAGCCAGTGTCGGCCTCGACCCGGCGAGTCGCCTGGCGCTCAACCGGCACATCCGCAGCCTGTGTCGCGAGGAGCACATCAGCGTGCTCTGGACCACCCACCTGCTCGACGAAGTACAGCCCAGGGATGACTTGTTGATTCTGCATCAAGGTCGGTTGGTGGCCAGTGGGCAGGCCGACGCCCTGAGCCTGGAGCACGGCGGCGATCTCGGCTCGGCCTTCACTCGCCTTACGACATCAGGGGTTGTCCAATGAACGCTTACTGGCAATGCTTGCGCGGTATCGTGCTGCGCGAATGGCTGCGCTTTGTGCTGCAACGCACCCGCTTTCTGAGCGCCCTGGTGCGGCCGCTGCTGTGGCTGCTGGTGTTCGCCGCCGGTTTTCGCGCGGCACTGGGGATCGCGATCATCGAGCCCTACGACACCTACATACCGTACGAGGTCTACATCATTCCCGGGCTGGCCTGCATGATCCTGTTGTTCAACGGCATGCAGGGGTCACTGTCGATGGTCTACGACCGCGAGATGGGCAGCATGCGCGTGCTGCTGACCAGCCCCCTGCCCCGAACCTTTCTGCTGTGCAGCAAACTGGTGGCCACGTCGCTGATTTCGTTGTTGCAGGTGTATGCGTTCCTGGCGATTGCCTGGGTCTACGGCGTGCGGCCACCGGCCATGGGCCTGTTGCTGGCGTTGCCGGCCCTGTTGCTGGTGGCGTTGATGCTCAGCGCACTGGGCCTGTTGCTGTCGAACGCGATCCGCCAGCTGGAGAACTTTGCCGGGGTGATGAATTTCGTGATCTTCCCGCTGTTTTTCCTGTCATCGGCGCTGTATCCGCTGTGGAAGATGCGCGAGGCCAGCCAGTGGCTGTATTGGCTGTGCGCGGTGAATCCCTTTACCCATGCGGTGGAACTGGTGCGCTTCGCCCTGTATGAACGCTTCAATCCGCTGGCGCTGGCGGTGTGTGCGGGTTTGACGCTGCTGTTCGCGCTGCTCGCCGTGCTGACCTTCAACCCGCAGCATGCTGCCTTGCGCAAAGCCAGCTAACACCACAATCCCCGGTGGGAGCGGGCTTGCTCGCGAAGGCGGCGGCAAATTCAATAAATAAGTCGACTGATACAACGCTTTCGCGAGCAAGCCCGCTCCCACAGGGGGATCTTCATTGAACAGGGAGAATTACTACTTTAGTACTGGTTTCCCTGTCTATCGTCGCATTCCCAACGCCCCCCGACTGGCATGTAATAGGTCCATAACTATAAGGACCGAACCCATGCCGCGAGCCCGACGTTGCCTGTTGCGCCCTACTCTCGCCGCCCTGTCGCTGGGCCTGCTGCTGAGCACCGCGCAGGCCGACACGGCGCTGTTCTCCACCGACGGCTATCGCATCGGCCTGTACCGCAGCCCGACGCCGGAACAACTGCAAGGCGCAACCATCATCGACACCCCCGCCCTGCAAACCCTGCTCGGCCAAACCCCGCGCCCGGTGCTGATCGATGTCTACCGCCGTCAGTGGCTGCAAGGGCAGTTCATCGAAGACCAGCCCCATGAAAACCTGCCCGGCAGCCATTGGCTGGCCAATACCGGCGACGGTGACCTGACGCCCGCTTGGCAGGATTACTTTTCCCGGAACCTGAAATCACTGACTGGCGGCGACCCGACGCGACCGCTGGTCTTCTACTGCCGCTCCGACTGCTGGTTGAGCTGGAATGCGGTCAAACGCGCAGCCACCATGGGCTATAAGACTCTGTATTGGTATCGCGATGGCCTGGACGCCTGGCAAGCGGCCAATCTGCCGGTTTCGCCAGCAAAGCCCGCCCCCTTTCCCTGAGCTTTACGCGTGCGTGTTGTTGCCACACCATAATCAAAATAATGAGGTGAAAGGCCATGTACAAAATCCTGATTGCCGACGATCACCCGCTGTTTCGCGAAGCCATTCACAACGTCATCAGCGACGGTTTTGCCGGCAGCGAAGTGATGGAAACTGCCGACCTGGACAGCGCCCTGGCGCTGACCCAGGAACACGATGACCTGGACCTGATCCTGCTCGACCTGAACATGCCCGGCATGCACGGGCTCAATGGCCTGATCAATCTGCGTAACGAAGCGCCGACCATTCCGGTGGTGATTGTCTCCGCCGAGCAGGACAAACAGATCGTGCTGCAAGCCATCACCTACGGTGCGGTGGGTTTCATCACCAAGTCTTCACCCCGTACCCAGATGACCGATGCCATCCAGCAGATTCTCAATGGCAATGTCTACCTGCCCCCGGACATCATCCGCACCGCAAAAAGCAGCACCCACCGGCGGATGAACGACACCCCGGGCTTCCCGCCCGAACTGCTCCAGGCCCTGACCCGCAAACAACTGCAGGTGCTGGAACGCATGACCAAGGGCGAATCGAACAAGCAGATCGCCTACACCCTGGAAATCGCCGAGACCACGGTCAAGGCCCATGTCTCGGCGATCCTGCGCAAGCTCAACGTGCACAACCGGGTGCAGGCGATCCTGAGTGCCGGGGATATTGATTTCGGGTCTTATCTGCGGCGTTGAGTCAGAGAGACCGCGGCGCGCCCTTCGCGAGCAAGCCCGCTCCCACACTGGACCTGCGTCGTACACAAAATCTGTGTTTGATGAGGATCAAATGTGGGAGCGGGCTTGCTCGCGAAGAGGCCAGCACCGACACCCAGAAAATCAAGGCCTGCCGAGCAAATGACTCATCGCCGTCTTCAGCTTCATCGGCCGCACCGGCTTGTGCATCAGGGTGTGGCCGAGTTCGCGGATCTGCTGCTTGAGTTCATTGCTGTAGTTGGCCGTGATCATCATCGCCGGGACCGGTGACGCGCGCCGGGCATTGATCCGGGCCACGGCGTCGACACCGTTGCGATCGTTGTCCAGGTGGTAATCGGCAATCAGCAGGTCGGCCTCGGCGTGGTAGTTGTCCACTTGCCGCGCCAGGTCCTCCTCCGAGAGCGCCGTCACCACCCGACACCCCCACCCCTCCAGCAAGGTGCGCATGCCGGCACAGATGGTCGCGTCATTGTCCAGCACCCATATCCGCGCACCGCGCAGGCGCTCAAGCATCGGCTCGCTCATCTGCAACGTCGGCGGCGGTTTCGGCGCGGTGGCGCTCAACGGTACTTCGACCGAGAACATCGAACCCCGGCCCGGCCACGAGCGCACATGAATGCGATGCCCGAGGATGCCGGCAATCTTCTCGACAATCGCCAGGCCCAGGCCCAGGCCGCGATCCTGATCGGGTCGCTGCACATCACCGCGCTTGAACTCCTGGAAAATCTCCTCCAGGCGATGCTCGGCAATGCCCATGCCGCTGTCCCAGACTTCGATCGTCAGGCACTGATGATGCCGCCGGCAACCGAGCACCACGCGACCACTGTAGGTATAGCGGATCGCATTGCTCAGCAGGTTGCGCAGAATCCGGGCGAGCAGCTGGATGTCACTGCGCACCAGCGCCGAACAGCCGATGAAGTGCAGTTGCAGGCCTTCACTGCGCGCCACCTGGGTGTATTCGGCGGCCAGGTTGTCCAGCAGTTCACTGAGGGCGAACGGCGCAATGTCGGCTTTGATCACCCCCGCATCGAGCTTGGAAATATCCACCAGGGTGCCGAGCAGGTTCTCCACGTCTTCCAGGGAATTGCTCACGTTGCGCACCAGAACTTCGCTGGACATCGGTTCGCGCCGCTCCAGCAAGGCACTGGTAAACAGTCGAGCGGCATTCAACGGTTGCAGCAGGTCATGGCTGACGGCGGCGAGGAACTTGGTCTTCGACAGGTTGGCCTGCTCGGCTTCCTGCTTGGCCTCGCGCAAGCGTGACTCGACCAGGCGACGCTCATCGATCTCGCGCAGCAGTTGGTCATTGAGGGTAGTCAATTCCGCCGTGCGCTCGCGTACCCGCAGCTCAAGGTTCTGATAAGCCTGATGCAACGCCTCGGCGGTGCGCCGGCGTTCGGTAATGTCGCGGATCAGCACGAAAATCCCCACCACCTCGCCACTGGCCAGACGGTTGGGCACATAGGAGCGCAGCATGTAGCGCTCCTGATTGTTGACGTTGGTTTCGGCGAATTCGAACGTCACGCTCTCGCCCGCCAGCGCCCTGGCCACGTAGGACTCCAGCCGCTGGTAATGCTGTTCGCTGTGCACTTCGCGCAGGCTCTGGCCGAGCATCACGCCGCGGGGCCAGCAGTACCACTCTTCGTAGACCTTGTTGGTGAACTCGTAGACCAGATCGGCATTGAGGTAGGCAATCAATGCAGGTACGTGATCGGTGATCAGGCGAATCCAGTGCTCGCTTTCACTCAGCGCCTCGGCGTGCTGATAGCGTTCGGTAATGTCGGTGAAGGTGTTGACGAAGCCGCCGGCGGGCAACGCATGGGTGCGGATTTCCAGGACCCGGCCATCGTACAGGCGCTGTTCGCATTCGCGTACCGGTCGTCCGTTGCCATCGCGACTGGCCGGGGTCAGCAGGTTCAACTCGCTGTCGGCGATTACTTCGGCAAACGGGCGATGGGCCGCCACGGGCGCCAGGCCGCTCAACTCCAGGAAACGCCGGTTCCACAACTCCAGAATGCCCTCGGCGCTGACCATCGCCACCCCTTGGGACAGATTGTCGACCGCCCGTTGAAGCAGATGCGACTTCTGCGCCACCGCCTGCTCCCGGCGTACGGTTTCGCTGAGTTTGACGTCGGTAATGTCGGTGAACAGAATCACCCGCCCCCCTTCCTGGGTCGGCCGCTCGCTGACTTGCAGCCAGCGCCCGTTCTGCAGGCGGTAAAGCAGGTTTTCGTCGGCATGCCCGCGTGGCTCTTCGGTGAACAGGCCGTTGTTCATCATCAGCCGCTTGACCTCGGTCAGGCGCATGCCGGCATTGATCCGCACCCGGCTGTTGCTCCAGAACGCCTTGAACCGACTGTTGAACAGCACGATGCGCTGCTCGGCGTCGAACAGGACGAAGGCGTCGGAAATGCTTTCAATGGCATCGATCAGGTGTTGATGCGCCGTTTCCGCGCGCAGGCGGGCTTCGCTGAGCAAATGATTACCGGCCTTGAGTTCGGCCATGGCCTGGTTCAGGGCATCGGTGCGTTCGCGCACCTGCTCGGCCAGCACCACCGAATGCTGGAATGCCGCGTACGGATCGTTGCCGCGGGTCACCCCGGACTCGACCCGTTCGATCAGCGCGCCATTGATGCGCTGCAGTTTATGGTTTTCCAGGCGCAGCCTGGCCAGCTCGGCCTGCAGCTCAGCGATGTCCTGGGGCACGGCCACGGGCAATGGCAACGCCGGTGAAGGTCTGGTTGATGTGCATGCCATTGAACTGTTCTCCGTAGGTGTTGAAACCCATCACCCGTTGCTCACGCAAAAACGTGCCGATCTGATCAAGACTACCGTCGTCTTCGAGTTCCAGACGCCGCAGGAAACAGTCGCAACCGATGGTCAGCAGCAAATCACCCAGGCGCTCCTGCAAACCCTCGAACAGGCTTTGCAGGTTCGGCAGCATCGGCCCCGGAGTCATGGCGGTGAGGACGATGCCGTTTTCCACGGCGCAGTAGAAGCTCAGGCTCAGGTCCGGATGCACCTGCTGGATGGCCCGCACGTAGTACTGCTGATTGATCCGCACTGCCAACGGGTGCGCGGCGAAGACCCGGTGATCGAGTTGCGCCACCGGCACGCCGATGTGCCGGGCGTACTCGGCGGCGGCTGGCTCGGCATTGAGTTCAAAGACCCGGCGCAAAGTGCTGTCGGCCCCGGTGACCACCAGCTTTTCGGCGCGGGGCAGCACGTGGTGGGTGGTGAACACTTCGAAATCCAGCCAGGTATTGACCAGCACCACCACGGCCGCGCCGCTGTGGAACTCGCCATCGAAGTACACATGGGTATGGGTCAGGTAGTTATCGTCGCCGGCCGAGCCGCCGAAATGCGGAATGTCGCCCAATGCCGCGCTCAAGGCCGCCAGGACCATTTCTTCACGGCTGGACAGGCCATCGAGCAAGGTCAGGGCAAAGCTGTTGCCCTTGATCGGGGCCAGGGTGTTGCTGCGACAGCCACTGACCAGGCGCTCGACCATTTGCTGGGCGTCGATCAGGCTGAAGTGCTCCATCTGGTCGATCAGCTCGATCGCGATGGAAAAGTGCCGATGATCGAAACCCACCGCCGTCACGCAATTGCGTCCGTAGCCCAGCGGGGTGATTTCCCCGGCGCTGGTGCAGCCCGCCAGGCGAATGCCGCCGAAGCTTTGCTGCAAGGCCTGCCCCAGCGCCTGCAAGTCGTACTCGGCGGAACAGAAGAACAGCACGAACCCCAGGTGCGGGTGTAACAACTGTCGTGCCAGTTCCTGCGCGACCTGCCGGGCATCGGTGGCCTGGGACATCGCACTGACGATTCCTTCGTTCTGGACCGACTGCATCGTCACCTCCGGCAGGTGCGTGTGTATGAGGCACGAGTGTACGAAGTCTGTGAGGTGCGACGAATGCTACTTGGGTAGCGGGTAGCCACTTCGATGGGATGAGACGGTTGGCGACCCTCGCCGCGATGCGCACGGCCAGGGCCACCTCCCGGGGTTACCAGGTCAGCACCGCACCCACGGCAAAGGTGTCGGTGTCTTCGTTCTGCTCGTCGGTGTCGTGGCCATTGATTTCGAACTGGTTGTACTCGGCCACCAGCTTGAGGTTGTCGTTCACGTCATGGAACAACGCGATGCCGCGGGTCTCGTAGTCCGCACCGCTGCCGACCACACCGTTGCCATCGTCATTGGTCTTGCCATAGGACAAGGCCAGGCGGTTCTTGCCCAGTTTGTAGGAGCCCTGCATCAGGTAGCCGTTGCTGTCGACATTGCGCAGGGTCGGCTCGCCGGCATTGTTGGTGAAAAACGGGTTGATGCCCTTGGCCTGGAAACCGGAACCGGTGAGGGACAAGCCGCCCATCTTCGCCTGCACGCCATAACCGACACCCTTGGAGGTGACGGTCTCGACCGTGGAATCAGTGTTGTCCGAGGTCTGGTAGCTGCCGTTGACCCAGCTGTAGATCTTTGCCCCGGCCAGGTCGAATTGATAGGTGACTTCGCTCTCGGTACGCGGGTTTTCCTGATAGGCCTTGCCCGTCGGGCTGCTGTCGTTGGTGTCCACCGGGTCCATGATGCCGACCGCCACGCGCAGACCGTCCATCACCGGGGTGCGATAGGTTATCTGCGAGGTCGGGAACGGATACGGATAACCGGTGCCGATGTTGCCGAACGACACCCCGCCGCCATCCACCAGCCCCAACGTATCGCTGACCTGACCGTAACCGGCGAGCATTTCGTCGAGCAGGATGTTGGAACGGGCGAACAGCCCGAAGTCCTTGCCGATCAGCACCTCGCCCCACTCCGGGTTGGCCACGGTGCCGAAGAACTGCCGCACATCGATGGCGGTGTCGGTGCCGTTGGTTTCGCTGTCGTTGATGGTGACCCAGAACGAGGCACGGGCGCCGAGCTTGAGGTTGTCTACCTGCTTGCCCATGTTGAACCCCAGGTAGTTGGGCAGGAACCCCATCTTGACCCGCGACTGTCGACGGTCGAACTGATCGCCGGCGCGATCGACATCGCTGTTCACGTAGAAGGCGTTGATGTAGCCGTCGGTGGAGAACGTGGTCTGGTCCTTGTCGTACAGCATGATATCCGCCTCGGCCAGCGGGCTCAGGCCAAGGGCGGACAGGCTGGCGATGAAGGCAGGCAGAAAACGATGCGTGACGTTCTTATTGTTGTGCATGGCGCGCTCCGAAACGGGGGACTGAGTGTCGGAGGCGATTATCGAAACCTGACGGGCGGCGCCATACGCTGCCTTGGGGCTGGTTTTCAGGTGCTTTGGATTGGCTGACGGTGTGTGACCACTATGGCGTAAGACCGCGTGTCGGTGAGACTCGCCACTAAGGGTGTAGGCCTGTGGACCCCACTGGCGTCCACAGGAACCGGTACCGGTCAGGCGTTGGCCCTGAACAGCATGTAGGCGGCGACCACGACGCAGATGCTGGCGAATCCGACCTGCAACGCCCGCGCCGGCACCCGGGCGCAGAGCTTGCGGCCGATGATCATGCCGACGATGCTGGAGACGATGAAGGCAATGCCCGAATC
The DNA here is from genome assembly GCF_019947335.1 of Pseudomonas sp. BF-R-24. Lineage (NCBI taxonomy): Bacteria > Pseudomonadati > Pseudomonadota > Gammaproteobacteria > Pseudomonadales > Pseudomonadaceae > Pseudomonas > Pseudomonas sp. BF-R-24. Next base: position 101,775 of record NZ_JAGYGG010000008.1, on the reverse strand, counting down.
GTCGATGCGCACCCCGGCATGGAACGCGCCGATCACGCCGATGCCGGAAATCAGGCTGATCACCATCAGCGACGTGGCGATGATCCCGCGCATCTGCACGTCGGTCAGTTGCTTGAAGGCCGGGACAATCAGAAAGCCGCCGCCCACCCCCAGCAATCCAGAGACCACGCCGGTTACTGCCCCGAGCGCGGCGAGGGTCGCGGTGCATTTGGCGGTCCAGGAAAAGCGCCCGGTCTGTTGATCGAGCATGCAGTTCTTCTGGCCCCAGTTGGCCTGACCATGGTCGCTGGGACCCTCGTCCTTGCGCTCGCGGCGCAACATCCGCCCGGCCACCATGACCATCAGCAGGCTGAACAGGATCATCAGGATTTTTTCCGGCAACTGATGGGCAAAGTAGATGCCTATCGGCGAAAACACCGCACCCAATGCCGCGATCAGCAGCGCTGCGCGATAACGCACCAGGCCATGGCGCAAGCCGTCGATGGCACCGACCGCTGCCGCACTGCCTACCGCGAACAACGCCACCGGAGCGGCCTGGGTCATGCTCCACCCCAACCCCAACACCAGGGCCGGGACCGCAAGGATACCGCCACCGGCGCCCGTCAAGCCGAGCACCAACCCCATCACTACACCAAACAGACTTGCCAGCAACATACGGAGTTCTCAGTCGACCCTGGACACACGTGTCAGCCACTCGCGGCCCTTGAGCATACCGTTCCAGTAGAACCACGGTAGCAGTGTCGCCTTCAGCCACCACGCCGAGCGGCGCGGGATCGTCGGGTCAAGGGGAAAGGTCGGCAGCAACTTGCCCGCGTACCCGAACTCGGCAAGGATCACCTTGCCCTTCTCCACCGTCAGCGGACAGGAGCCATAGCCGTCGTACTTCAGCGGCAGCGGTTGCTGCTTGCGCAAAGCCAGCAGGTTTTCGGCCACCACCACGATCTGCTTGCGCACCGCCGCAGCAGTTTTTGCATTCGTGGTGCCGCAGATATCACCCAGCGCGAACACACCTGGATAGCGCGGATGTTGAAGGGTGTGGGGATCGACCTCGCACCAGCCGGCGGCGTCGGCCAGCGGACTTTGGGCGATGAAGTCCGGGGAGACTTGTGGTGGCACGACATGCAGCAGGTCAAAGGTTTTTGCCTGGCGGGTAACATTGCCATCGGCATCCTTGACGTCGAACCACGCGGTTTTCGCCGGGCCGTCGACCTTGACCAGATTCGAGTTGAACGCCAACCGGGCTTTGTACTTTTCGATGTACTTCATCAGTGGCGGGACAAAGGTCGGCACTCCGAACAGTGCCGCGCCCGCAAGATTGAACTCGACGTCGATGTTGTTCAGCACACCGCTCTTGGTCCAGTGATCGCAGGACAGGTACAGCGCCTTTTGTGGCGCTCCGGCACATTTGATCGGCATGGCCGGCTGGGTGAACAGCACCTTGCCGCCGCGCAATGTCTGCACCTGGTCCCAGGTGTAGGTCGCGTGCCGGTAGCTGTAGTTGGAGGTCACGCCGTGCTGGCCGAGGGTGTCCTCCAGACCTTCGATTTTCTCCCAGGCCAGGCGCAGGCCGGGACAGACCACCAGGTTTTGATAGCCGACCGTACGCCCGTCACCGAGGGTGAGTTGGCGCTTGTCGGGATCGATGCCCGTCACGGCAGCCTGCAGCCAATGGGCCCCGCGCGGCATCACCGACGCCATGGGCCGCACGGTGTTTTCCACGTTGTAGGCACCACCGCCGACCAGCGTCCAGGCCGGTTGATAGTAGTGCCGGGAGTCGGGTTCGATCACGGTGATGTTCAGATGCGGGCTACGCTTGAGCAGGCTGGCGACAAAGCCGATGCCTGCCGTGCCGCCGCCGATGACCACGATATCTGCACTGATGGATGGGCCCCAGTGTTGATCGTTCATTGCTTGTTCCTTTTGCTGCACGCAAGGATTGTTACGAGTCAAACCACAAAACCTGTGGGAGCGGGCTTGCTCGCGAAAGCGGTGGGTCAGCCAATGAAGGTGTCGACTGACACTATGTCTTCGCGAGCAAGCCCGCTCCCACAGGTTCGGTGTGTTAATAGGATCAGGGCTGAACCCAGCTTTTAAGCACGGCCCCGCAGTACAGCCCGGAGAGGGTTTTCATCACCTGGATCACTTCGTGACTGGCGAGACCGTAAAAAATGTACTTGCCTTCACGACGGGTGGCGACCAGTCCTTCATCGCGCAGGATCCCCAATTGCTGGGACAGGGTCGGTTGGCGCACGCCGGTCATTTTTTCCAGCTCGCCTACGTTGCGTTCGCCCTGGGTCAGCTGACACAGGATCAACAGGCGATCCTCATTGGCCAGGGCCTTGAGCAGCGCACACGCCTTGGAGGCCGAGGCGCGCAGTTGGGCGACTTCACATTCGGTCAGACTGGATTGCATTTGCAGGATGCCTTCAACGTCACTTAAGCTGTAAACATTATGTTTAAACATATAATGTTGCAACCCATGACTGAAATTTCGCCGTCTGACTTTTCTAACCCTGCACAGGTTCGTGTCCATGCCCGCACTGATTGAAGCTTTCCTCGACCCCGCCTCCTCGACCTACAGCTACGTGGTCTATGAGGCTGATGGCGGGCAGTGTGCGATTGTCGATCCGGTGCTCGACTACGACGCAGCATCCGGGCGTACCGCAACCACCCAGGCCGACAACATCATCGCCTTCGTCCGCGCCCGTCACTTGCAAGTGCAATGGCTGTTGGAAACCCACGCCCATGCCGATCACCTGTCCGCCGCGCCTTATCTGCGGCGGGAGCTGGGCGGCAAGATCGCCATAGGCGAGTCGATCAGCAAGGTCCAGGACGTGTTCAAGGCGCTGTTCAATCTGGAGCCCTCCTTTCGCGTCGACGGCTCCCAGTTCGATCACCTGTTCGCCCCCGACGAATCGTTCATGATCGGCAACCTCAAGGCGACCGCCCTGCACGTGCCCGGCCATACCCCGGCGGACATGGCTTACCTGGTCGACAGCGATGTGATTCTGGTGGGCGACACGATGTTCATGCCCGACGTCGGCACCGCCCGCTGCGATTTCCCGGGCGGCAATGCCAACCAGATGTTCGCCTCGATCCACAAACTGCTGGCCTTCCCCGCCAGCGTGCGGCTGTTCGTCTGCCACGACTACCCGCCCAATGGCCGCGCGCCCCAATGCATGACCACCGTCGGTGAACAACGCAAAAACAACATTCATGTACATGACGGGATCGATGAAGCCGCGTTCGTGGAAATGCGTACACGACGTGATGCAGGGCTGGGCATGCCGACACTGTTGCTGCCGGCGATCCAGGTGAATGTGCGGGCGGGGAATTTGCCGCCGGCCGAGGACAACGGCGTGACCTACCTGAAAATCCCGCTTAACAAATTCTGACCCTGTAGGAGCGAGCTTGCTCGCGATGGACTTGAGGGCAACGCGTTTATCCAGAAGACTCGCGTTATCGTTAACGTCCATCGCGAGCAAGCTCGCTCCTACAGAGTAATCGTGTCAGTTGCCCAAAGTCAGGCCATTGGCCGGCAACGGCAGCGCGGTCTTGTACCGCACCTGCTTGAGCGCAAAGCTCGAACGGATGTTCGCCACCCCCGGCACCTTGGTCAGAAAGTCCATCATGAAGCGCTCCAGCGACTGGATGGTCGGCACCAGCACCCGGATCAGGTAGTCCGGGTCGCCGGCCATCAGGTAGCACTCCATCACCTCGGGGCGATCGGAAATCGCTTCTTCGAAATGCTGCAACGCCTCCTCCACCTGCTTCTCCAGGCTGACGTGAATGAACACATTCACATGCAGCCCCAACAGATCGGCATCCAGCAGCGTCACTTGCTCGCGAATCACCCCCAGCTCTTCCATGGCCTTGACCCGGTTGAAACACGGCGTGGGTGACAGGTTCACCGAACGCGCGAGGTCGGCGTTGGTGATGCGCGCGTTCTCCTGAAGGCTGTTGAGAATGCCGATATCGGTACGGTCCAGTTTGCGCATGAGACAAAACCACCTGTTTTTTATGTTTATGCAGGTTTTTTATCTGCAAATGATCTTTAGCGCAACGAAACAGAGAGAAATATTCTTCTTGGTCGGGCCTATGATTGTTGTAGGACAAGATTTCTTCTACCGAACGAAATCTGTCAGCTCACTACAAGAAATTCACAAGATCGAGCGTAGAAGCCATGACCCAAGCGTATGAACCGCTGCGCCTGCACGTCCCCGAACCCTCGGGCCGTCCCGGCTGTAAAACCGACTTCTCCTACCTGCATCTGACCGATGCCGGCACGGTGCGCAAACCCCCAATCGACGTTGAACCGGCTGACACGGCTGACCTGGCCCGTGGCCTGATCCGCGTGCTCGACGACCAGGGCAATGCCCTCGGCCCATGGGCCGAAAACGTACCGGTGGAGATCCTGCGCAAGGGCATGCGCGCCATGCTCAAGACCCGCATCTACGACAACCGCATGGTGGTCGCCCAGCGTCAGAAAAAGATGTCGTTCTACATGCAGAGCCTTGGCGAAGAAGCCATCGGCAGCGCCCAGGCCCTGGCCCTGAACATCGACGACATGTGCTTCCCGACCTACCGCCAGCAAAGCATCCTGATGGCCCGCGACGTGCCGCTGGTCGACCTGATCTGCCAGCTGCTGTCCAACGAGCGCGATCCGCTCAAGGGCCGTCAGTTGCCCATCATGTACTCGGTCAAGGATTCCGGTTTCTTCACCATCTCCGGCAACCTCGCCACCCAGTTCGTGCAAGCCGTGGGCTGGGGCATGGCCTCGGCGATCAAGGGCGACACCAAAATCGCTTCGGCGTGGATCGGCGACGGCGCCACCGCCGAGTCGGACTTCCACACCGCCCTGACGTTCGCCCACGTGTACCGCGCGCCGGTGATCCTCAACGTGGTCAACAACCAGTGGGCGATCTCCACCTTCCAGGCGATTGCCGGTGGTGAAGCCACCACCTTCGCCGGTCGTGGCGTCGGTTGCGGCATTGCCTCCCTGCGGGTCGACGGCAACGATTTCTACGCGGTCTACGCCGCCTCCGCCTGGGCTGCCGAACGTGCGCGCCGCAATCTCGGTCCGACCATGATCGAGTGGGTCACCTACCGCGCCGGCCCGCACTCGACCTCCGATGATCCGTCCAAATACCGTCCGGCCGATGACTGGAGCCACTTCCCGCTGGGCGATCCGATTGCGCGCCTCAAGCAGCACCTGATCAAGATCGGCCAGTGGTCCGAAGAGGAACACGCCGCCGTCAGCGCCGAACTGGAAGCCCAAGTGATCGCCGCACAGAAAGAAGCCGAACAGTACGGCACTCTCGCCGGCGGCCAGATTCCGAGCGCCGCGACCATGTTCGAAGACGTCTACAAAGAGATGCCGGAGCACTTGAAGCGCCAGCGTCAAGAGTTGGGGATCTGACATGAACGATCACAACAACAATATCGAGCTGGAAACCGCCATGACCACGACCACCATGACCATGATCCAGGCCCTGCGCTCGGCCATGGATGTGATGCTTGAACGTGACGACAACGTCGTGGTCTTCGGCCAGGACGTGGGCTACTTCGGCGGCGTGTTCCGCTGCACCGAAGGCCTGCAAGCCAAGTACGGCACCTCCCGAGTGTTCGACGCGCCGATCTCTGAAAGCGGTATCGTCGGCACCGCCGTGGGCATGGGCGCCTACGGTCTGCGCCCGGTGGTGGAGATCCAGTTCGCCGACTACGTCTACCCGGCCTACGATCAGATCATTTCCGAAGCCGCGCGCCTGCGTTATCGCTCGGCCGGCGAGTTCACCGCGCCGATGACCCTGCGCATGCCCTGCGGCGGTGGCATCTACGGCGGCCAGACCCACAGCCAGAGCATCGAGGCACTCTTCACTCAGGTATGCGGTCTGCGCACCGTCATGCCGTCCAACCCCTACGACGCCAAAGGCCTGCTGATCGCCTCCATCGAAAACGATGACCCGGTGATCTTCCTGGAGCCGAAACGACTGTACAACGGTCCTTTCGACGGCCACCACGAACGCCCGGTTACCCCGTGGTCGAAACACCCCGCCGCACAGGTTCCGGACGGTTACTACACCGTACCGCTGGACGTTGCCGCTATCGCCCGTCCGGGCAAGGACGTCACGGTGCTGACCTACGGCACCACCGTCTACGTGTCGCAAGTGGCCGCTGAAGAAAGCGGCGTGGATGCCGAAGTCATCGACCTGCGCAGCCTGTGGCCGCTGGACCTGGAAACCATCACCAAATCGGTGAAAAAAACCGGGCGCTGCGTGATCGTTCACGAAGCCACCCGCACTTGCGGCTTCGGCGCCGAACTGACGGCGCTGGTGCAAGAGCACTGCTTCCACTACCTGGAAGCGCCGATCGAACGCGTCACCGGTTGGGATACCCCTTACCCGCACGCGCAAGAGTGGGCGTATTTCCCAGGGCCGTCCCGAGTGGGCGCGGCGTTGAAACGGGTCATGGAGGTCTGAATGGGCACGCACGTCATTAAAATGCCGGACATTGGTGAAGGCATTGCAGAAGTTGAATTGTCGGTATGGCACGTCAAGGTCGGTGACATGGTCGTCGAAGATCAGGTGCTGGCCGATGTGATGACCGACAAGGCGATGGTCGATATCCCGTCGCCGGTGCATGGCAAGGTCATTGCTCTTGGTGGCCAGCCGGGCGAAGTCATGGCGGTTGGCAGTGTGCTGATCAGCATTGAAGTCGAAGGCGCGGGCAACGTTAAGGAATCGGCGCAACCGGCAGCTGTTGTTAAAGAAGCACCGGTTGCAGCAACGAAAGTCGAAACCGTGGTTGAAAGCAAACCGGTCGCTGCCCCGGCACCGAAAGCTGCCGTATGCCAGGGCCCGATGGTTGCTCGCGAGGCCGACGAGCGTCCGCTGGCCTCCCCGGCCGTGCGCAAGCATGCGCTGGACCTCGGCATTCAATTGCGCCTGGTGCGTGGCACCGGCCCCGCCGGCCGCGTGCTGCATGAAGACCTCGACGCCTACCTGGCCCAGGGTCAGTCGAACGCTTCGGCACCGGTGGCGGCGGCTTACGCCCAACGTACCGATGAACAGCAGATCCCGGTGATCGGCATGCGTCGCAAGATTGCCCAGCGTATGCAGGACGCCACCCAGCGCGCCGCCCACTTCAGTTATGTCGAAGAAATCGACGTCACCGCCGTGGAAGAGCTGCGCGCGCACCTCAACGAAAAACATGGCGCGACTCGCGGCAAGCTGACTTTGCTGCCGTTCCTGGTCCGCGCCCTGGTCGTCGCCCTGCGTGATTTCCCGCAGATCAACGCCCGCTACGACGACGAAGCCCAGGTCATCACCCGCCTCGGCGCGGTGCATGTCGGTATCGCCACCCAGGCGGATATCGGTTTGATGGTGCCGGTGGTGCGTCATGCCGAAGCCCGCAGCCTGTGGGACAGCGCCGCTGAAATCTCCCGTTTGGCCACTGCCGCCCGTAACGGCAAGGCCAGCCGCGACGAGTTGTCCGGCTCGACCATCACCCTGACCAGCCTCGGGGCCTTGGGCGGCATCGTCAGCACCCCGGTGCTGAACCTGCCGGAAGTGGCGATAGTCGGCGTGAACAAGATCGTCGAACGGCCAATGGTCATCAAAGGCCAGATCGTGATCCGCAAGATGATGAACCTCTCCAGCTCCTTCGATCACCGCGTGGTCGACGGCATGGACGCGGCGCTCTTCATCCAGGCCATCCGTGGCCTGCTCGAACAACCCGCGACCTTGTTTGTGGAGTAAGTCATGCAGACCCTCAATACCACGCTGCTGATCATCGGCGGCGGCCCCGGCGGTTATGTGACGGCGATCCGTGCCGGCCAACTGGGCATCCCGACCATCCTGGTGGAAGGCCAATCCCTGGGCGGCACTTGCCTGAACATTGGCTGCATTCCGTCCAAGGCACTGATTCACGTCGCTGAGCAGTTCCATCAAACGCAACACCACAGTCAGCATTCGGCCCTGGGCATCAGTGTTTCGGCGCCCACCCTGGACATCGGCAAGAGCGTGGAATGGAAAGACGGCATCGTCGATCGCCTGACCACCGGCGTCGCGGCACTGCTGAAAAAGAACAAGGTCCAGGTCGTTCAAGGCTGGGCCAAAGTGGTTGACGGCAAAACCGTGGAAGTTGGCGACACACGTATCCAGTGTGAACACCTGGTGCTGGCCACCGGTTCCAAAAGCGTGAACCTGCCAATGCTGCCGATTGGCGGGCCGATCATCTCGTCCACCGAGGCCCTGGCGCCGACATCCGTGCCCAAGCGCTTGATTGTGGTCGGCGGTGGTTACATCGGTCTGGAGTTGGGCATTGCCTATCGCAAGCTCGGCGCCGAGGTCAGCGTGGTGGAAGCGCAGGAACGCATCCTGCCGGCCTACGACGCCGAACTGACTCAGCCGGTGCACGACGAACTGAAAAAACTCGGTGTGAAGCTTTACTTGAAACACAGCGTGCAAGGCTTTGATTCTTCTAACAACACCTTGCAAGCACTTGCCCCGAACGGCGAGACCCTGAACCTGGAAACCGACCAGGTACTGGTGGCCGTCGGTCGCAAGCCGAACACCCAGGGCTGGAACCTCGAAGCGCTGAACCTGGACATGAACGGTTCCTCGATCAAGATCGACAACCGCTGCCAGACCAGCATGCGCAACGTGTATGCCATCGGTGACCTGAGCGGCGAACCGATGCTCGCGCACCGGGCCATGGCCCAGGGCGAGATGGTCGCCGAGCTGATCAGCGGTAAAACCCGCGAGTTCAACCCGACCGCCATCGCGGCCGTGTGCTTCACCGACCCGGAACTGGTGGTGGTCGGCAAGACCCCGGACGAGGCCAAGGCCGCAGGTTGGGACTGCATCGTGTCGAGCTTTCCGTTCGCCGCCAATGGCCGGGCGATGACCCTGGAGTCGAAAAGCGGCTTCGTACGGGTGGTCGCTCGTCGGGATAATCATGTGATTGTCGGCTGGCAGGCGGTGGGCGTCGGCGTGTCGGAGCTGTCCACGGCGTTTGCCCAGAGCCTGGAGATGGGCGCGCGGCTGGAAGACATCGGCGGCACCATCCATGCACACCCGACCTTGGGTGAGGCGGTGCAGGAAGCGGCGTTGCGGGCCCTTGGCCACGCATTGCATCTGTGAATCAGGGCGATCGGTGGTGTCCGTGATGGCCTCTTCGCGAGCAAGCCCGCTCCCACATTTGGAATGCATTCCCCTGTGGGAGCGGGCTTGCTCGCGAATTCTCAAGGTCAACGCGAATTATCTGTCCGTCATCCGATAGTCCGGGCTGCGAAACAGCCCAAGAATGAAGTATTGTTGTCCCCATCCAAAAAACGTCAGAAGCCTTGAACCGTTTCGACGGTTGTTCAGTGATAGAGGGTGTCATGGGTAACGAAAGCATCAATTGGGACAAGCTGGGTTTTGACTACATCAAGACCGACAAGCGCTATCTGTCGTACTTTCGCAATGGCGAGTGGGACAAAGGCACCCTGACCGAAGATAACGTGCTGCACATCAGCGAAGGCTCCACTGCCCTTCACTATGGCCAGCAATGCTTCGAAGGCCTGAAGGCCTATCGTTGCAAGGACGGCTCGATCAACCTGTTCCGTCCGGACCAGAACGCCGCGCGCATGCAGCGCAGCTGCGCCCGCCTGCTGATGCCGCATGTGTCCACCGAGCAGTTCATCGAAGCGTGCAAGGAAGTGGTGCGTGCCAACGAACGTTTCATTCCGCCGTACGGCACCGGCGGCGCGCTCTACCTGCGCCCGTTCGTGATCGGCGTGGGTGACAACATCGGCGTGCGCACTGCACCCGAGTTCATCTTCTCGGTGTTTGCGATCCCGGTCGGCGCCTACTTCAAGGGCGGCCTGACCCCGCACAACTTCCTGATCTCCAGCTACGACCGCGCCGCGCCACAAGGCACCGGCGCCGCCAAGGTCGGTGGCAACTACGCCGCCAGCCTGATGCCGGGCTCCCAGGCCAAGAAGGCGCATTTCGCCGACTGCATCTACCTGGACCCACTGACCCATACCAAGATCGAGGAAGTCGGTTCGGCCAACTTCTTCGGGATCACCCACGATAACAAGTTCGTGACCCCGAACTCGCCATCGGTACTGCCGGGCATCACCCGTCTGTCGCTGATCGAACTGGCCAGGTCCCGCCTGGGTCTGGACGTGGTCGAAGGCGACGTGTTCATCGACAAGCTGGCGGACTTCAAGGAAGCCGGTGCTTGCGGTACTGCGGCGGTGATCACGCCGATCGGCGGCATCAACTACAACGACCACCTGCACGTGTTCCACAGCGAAACCGAAGTCGGCCCGATCACCCAGAAGCTCTACAAAGAGCTGACCGGCGTGCAAACCGGCGACATCGAAGCGCCAGCAGGCTGGATCGTCAAGGTTTGACCTGACGCCAGACGCACAAAAGCCCCCCATCGGGTGATCGATGGGGGGCTTTTTGTTTGCATAGTACTGACGAACCCACCATCCCCTGTGGGAGCGAGCTTGCTCGCGATGACGGCATTGCATTCAACACAGAAACAACCGGAATACACGTTCATCAGTCAGCGAATGTTCCCGAACTCCGCCGAACCTGCCGCAATTTTCGAAGTGTTGACATTACCCTCAACCACCAGCGGCAACCCGATTCCAATCCGCCTTCCAAACTCCTTGCGCCCCAACGCCGTCAACGCCAACGCCCGACTGTCCAGATCCTGGGTCACCCACTTGCGCTTGAGCGCCGTTTGCAGCAACGCCGCGCCCAGCGACCCGCCCAGATGTGGCCGACGCATGCTCCAGTCCAGGCACGGACAGGCGAAACGACGGCGCAAGGTGCTCAAGTCCTGCGTCTCGATCCCGAGCCCTTGAAACATTGCCGTACCGCTGTCGCTCAAGCGATAGGCCTGTTCGTCGGTTTCCTCAAGCCAGCCCGCTTCAAGCATCCGGTCATGCAGCAGCACGGCCAGGGTTCCCGCCATGTGGTCGTAGCAGGTGCGGGCAAATTGCAGGCGATCCGGGGTCCGTGCCCGGAAGCTCGGCGCGGTGTTCTGGCCGATCACCATCAGTGCCTCCAGGGCCTGGGCCACGCGCTTGTCCGCCAGGCTGTAATAGCGATGACGCCCCTGAACGTGCAGCCGCACCAGCGCCAGCTCCTTGAGCTTGGCCAAGTGGGCACTGGCGGTCGACGCGCTGACTTCGGCCACCGCCGCCAGTTCGGTGCTGGTGCGGGCATGGCCGTCCATCAGCGAACAGAGGATTTTCGTCCGCGCCGGCTCAGCGATGGCTGCCGCCACCTGCGAGACGCCGATGTCGTGTTGTTCTGCGCTCATATTTCGCTCCCGGACGAATCAATGCCCTTTCGGACTGGAGATAGTAGCAACACTATCCTACAACCAAAGGCTGTGCCCATGGACCCGATCATCGCTGCGACCCATGCCGATCCTTATCCCTACTACGCACAACTGCGTGCCGACGGTGGGCTGGCTTTTCATCCGGGGCTGAACATGTGGGTGGCCAGCAGCGCCCGGGCGGTGGCCGCCGTGCTGGCGCATCCCGATTGCCACGTTCGACCCGCGCAGGAGCCAGTCCCCAAGGCGATCGCCGACGGCATGGCCGGCCAGGTGTTCGGCCAATTGATGCGCATGAATGAAGGTGAACGCCAGCGTTGCCCACGATCGGCGATTGCGCCGGGGCTGGAGTTGATCGATGCGCGGGAAGTCGAGGCCCTGGTCAGCGCCCGATTGATGACCGCCGATGCCGCTGGCCTGTACAACGCCATGTTTCGCGGACCGGTTTGCGTGGTGGCGGCGTTGTTGGGGTTCACCCCGGCTCAGGGCCGCGCCATCAGTGAGTTGACGGCGGATTTCGTCGCCTGTCTGTCACCCTTGAGTGACGCGGCACAATTGACCGCCGCCCACGCTGCCGCCGAACAATTGAGCGGTTATTTCATCGAATTGCTCGACGATCCGTACAACCACAGCCCTTTGCTTGCAGGTATCGGCCGGCGCTTCGCCTGCGGCGCGCCGCAAACCCTGATTGCCAACCTGATCGGCCTGTTCTCCCAGACCTTCGAGGCCACTGCCGGGCTGATCGGCAACGCCGTGCTGGCATTGATTCAACATCCGTCGTTGCGCAGCGAATCTCCCCCGGTCGAAGACCTGCTGGCCGAAGTACAGCGCTTCGCCCCGCCGGTACAGAACACCCGCCGCTTCGTCGCCGCCCCCTGCGAAATTGACGGCGTGAGGCTGAACGCCGCAGACGTGATCCTCGTGCTGCTGGCCTCGGCCAATCGCGACCCGCAACTCAACGACAACCCCGACATCTTCCTGCTCGACCGCCCGAACCGGCGCAGCTTCACCTTCGGCGCGGGGCGCCATCAATGTCCGGGGCAACGCCTGGCGTTGAGCATTGCCAGCGCCACGCTCAAGCAGCTTCTGGCGATGAGGCCGGCACTGGACCCTCTGAAGCGGGAATACCGCCCCTCCACGAATGGACGGATTCCACTGTTCCGTGAATGACCGAAAGCCGCTCAAGCAACGCGGTGTTCGACGGTCAGGTGAGACAGTTCATGAACCGGCGCCAGGCGTTCGCGAATGGTGTCGGCACTGACATTGGCCGCCGCCACAACGCTGACAATCGCGGCCCGCGCCTGGGGGCCGACCTGCCAGACATGCAAATCGCTGATGCGCACATCGTCCGACGACTCCAGCAGTTCACGAATCTCGTCGGCGACGTGTGTATCCGTGACATCGAGCAACACCGCTGCGCTGTCACGCATCAATCCAACAGCCCATTTCGCGATCACGATGGCGCCCACAATGCCCATCACCGGGTCCAGCCACACCCATCCCAGATAGCGCCCCGCCAGCAATGCGGCGATCGCCAGCACTGAAGTCAAGGCATCGGCCAGCACATGGACATAGGCCGAGCGCAGGTTGTTGTCGTGATGGTGATGATGGCCGTGCTCATGGCTGTGGCCATGATCGTGGCCATGATGGCCGTGGTCGCCCGCCAGCAAAAAGGCACTGGCGATGTTCACCGCCAGCCCCACCACCGCAATCACCGTCGCTTCGGTGAATGCCACGGTCGTTGGCTGAAACAGGCGATAAACGGATTCACCGGCAATGCCGATCGCCACCAGCCCCAGCACCATGGCCGAGGCAAAACCCGCGAGATCCCCGACCTTGCCGGTGCCGAAGCTGTAACGCGCGTTGTTGGCATTGCGCCGTGCAAACCCATAGGCCGCCGCCGCGATGCCCAAGGCCCCGGCATGGGTGGCCATGTGAAAACCATCGGCCAGCAGCGCCATGGAACCGGTGATGTAACCGGCGGCAATTTCGCCAATCATCATCACAAACGTCAGCGCCACCACCCATAAGGTGCGTCGGGCGTTTTCATCATGGGATGCGCCGAGAAAGACATGGTCGTGAGAAAAGCGCGAAGCCTGTGGTGTCAGTGTCATGGAATTCAGGCCTCTATTTGGCATAACGACGGATGGCCAGCAGCAGGTCTTCCACGCCCTGGGCGCGATCTTCATCGCTCAGGTCCGGATGGGCCACGTGCTCGCGGGCATGGGCGTCGATGAACTGCTCCAGCAGACCATTGACCGCGCCCCGGATGGCGGCCACCAGATGCAAGGTCTTGGCGCAATCGGCATCGGACTCAAGCGCTCGTTCCACGGCTTCCACCTGCCCGGCAATCCGCCGCACCCGCTTGATCAAGTCATCCTTGTGTTCGTGAATGTGTGCCATACCTATACCCCCTACCCCTATATGGCACCTATGGTCGCCGATAGTGCGGAGCCTGGCAAGGCACAACCCGATGACGGTCGGTTTGGCGTGACATCGATTTTCGCCGGCCGGTTGGCCGCTGAACGTTTGGGTTCAACACCCCTGCTGCCCAGCTGGATTAGTTACACCGGGTTAAAACAGTCATGACGGGCAGTGCGTTTATCCCGCCGGCCTTTCTCCATAGAGTCACCAGGATCATGGTGAACAACGAGGTTCGATCGATGCAAACTCAACTGGACAAGTCACTGAGTGTTTTTGCGCGGGCAGACCTGCTGCAAGGTCCCACGCCCATTCAGCGGGCTGCGCGACTCGAACAGCTGCTGGGCCTCGACAAGCAGGGTATCGGCCTGTTTCTCAAACGCGACGACCATATGTTGATCGGCGCGGGCGGCAACAAGCTGCGCAAGCTTGAATTCCACATCGGCGCAGCACTGCAAGCCGGAATCGATACGATCATTACCGTGGGCGGCATCCAGTCCAATCATGCCCGCCTGACCGCCGCAGTGTGCGCCCGGCTGGGCATCGCCTGCGAGCTGTTCCTGACCCGGGCCGTGGCCAAGGCCGAGGTGGATTACGAGCTCAACGGCAATGTGCTGCTCGACCAGTTGTTCGGCGCGCAGATGCAGGTGTTTGCCGGCGGTACCGACTCACTGGCCAAAGCCGAGGCCAGGGCGGCGCAGCTTCGAGACTCCGGGCACAAGGTCATGGTGCTGCCAACCGGTGGCTCGACGCCTCTGGGCAGCCTCGGCTATGCCCGCTGCGCAGCGGAGATCGCCCAACAAGAGGCCGAACTGCAACTCACGTTCAATCAAGTGGTGGTACCCAATGGCAGCGCCGGCACGCATGCCGGGCTCGCGGCGGGTTTCCGGTTGCTGGGCCGGGGTACGTCCATGGTCAAGTCGTTCTCGGTGTTGTCCGACCAGGACTCATCAGCGGCGAGAACCCTGCAACTGACCCGCGAGACATTGGCGCTATTGGGCAGTAACGCCGAGGTGCGGGCTGACGAGCTGGTGATTGACGGCAGCCAGCTGGGTACCGGCTATGGGCTGCCAACCGCCGCCATGCAGGACGCGGTACGCCTGATGGCGCGGGCCGAAGGCCTGTTGGTCGACCCGGTGTACTCCGGCAAGGCGTTTGCCGGGTTGCTGGCCGACCTGCAGCAAGGGCGCTTCGTCCCCGGGGACAATGTGCTGTTCATCATGACCGGCGGAACACCCGGCCTGTATGCGTACCGGGAAACGTTTCAGGCCTGACGGTCAATCATCCCGCGTCAGCACTTCCAGCAATTCGATTTCGAAGATCAGGTTCGAGTTCGGCGTGATCTTGCCCATGGTGCGTTCGCCATAGGCCAGGTGCGCCGGCACCAGCAACTTGCGCTTGCCGCCGACCTGCATGCCCATGATGCCCTGGTCCCAGCCCTTGATGACCCGCCCGGTGCCGATCACGCACTGGAAGGGTTTGCCACGACTGTACGAAGAGTCGAATTCGGTCCCGTCCTCCAGCCAGCCACGGTACTGGGTGGTGATCAGTGCGCCTTTTACGGCGGCTTTTCCGTCACCCACCTGAAGATCGATTACCTGAAGCTCGTCATTCATTGATTTCACTCGTATGCTCACTCGCCCTCAAGGGCCTGATGGGCGCCGTTTTCCCAGATTTGTCGTCGATTGGCAACCATTGCCGCCTCCGCGCGCGACGTTTAAAGCGGTTTGCTGAACTAAAATAATCAACAATTACCCGTACGGTTCTCCGCCCTGATGGCCATCCCCGAATGATCCTGCTCTGGACCAGCGTCATCCTTGGTTCAATGACGCTCAGCCTGATCGTCGTGATGGCTTGGCGCGAACGCTATCTGCAAAAGCAACTGGCGGAGTATCGCGCGATCATCAATAGCCTGTCCGAAGGCCAGAACATCCACAAGGATGACGACGCCGAGCGCTTCAAGCGCAGCCAGTATTTCGCTCGTATCGGCACCTGGGATTGGGATGTCGACACCGACCGGTTGTATTGGTCAGATGCCATTTTCGGCATGTTCGGCTTCAAGATCGGCGAAGTGACGCCCTCTTACGCCCTGTTCTGTTCCTGCGTGCATCCGGAAGACCGGCTCAGGGTTCGGGCCGGCGAACTGCGTTGCCTGGAAACCGGCGAAAACCATGATGAGGAATACCGCGTGGTGTGGCCCGACGGAACGATCCGCTGGCTGCGGGAAACCGGCAACGTGGTCAAGAACGACCACGACGAAACGATCAAGATGATGGGTGTGGTACGCGACATCACCGAAGAAAAGGCCTCGGCCAACTACCTCAAGCACCTGGCCCATTACGACCCGTTGACCGGCCTGCCCAATCGCCTGGTGCTCGAAGAGCGCCTGTCCGAAGCGCTGGAGTTGGCGCGCACCAGTGCCACGCGGGTGGCGCTGGTGTTTGTCGACCTCAATGGCTTCAAGGCCATCAACGACCGCTATGGGCATGCGGCCGGCGACCGCGTGCTGGTCACGACCGCCACGCGGCTCAAGCGCATCCTGCACGGCACCGACACCGTCGCCCGGATCGGCGGCGACGAATTCGTGGTCATCCTCCAGGACCTGCCCCAAGGCAAAAGCCTGCAAGATGAAGCGCGCACCATCTGCCAGAAAATCTTCGTCGAACTCTCCCCGCCCGTCACCCTCGGCAACGACCAGCGCCACATCGGCACCAGCCTCGGCGTCGCCGTGTTCCCCGATCATGCGCCGAGCATCGACCGCTTGCTGCACATTGCCGACCTGGCGATGTATGAGGCCAAGCGCAGCGGGAACAATCAGTATCGGTTGGGCACCGAGAGCCTGGTCCGGGCACACAGCGAATAACGCTTCGTCCTTGAATGCATTGATCCACTTAGCGCATCAATGCATACCAACAATGCAATTAACCTATCGATGCCCCTGCTCCACTATCCGCCCCAGCAAGAACCGTGCGCCGGGTGCTTTGTGAATCCATGTCGCCCCAGAGCAAGCAGCCCCTACCGGTCGGTGAAACAGGGCCGCCACTCCCATAAATGGGGGACTACACCCACTCAACCGGGTGTTTACCACCTAATTTGAGGAATATCCCCACCCTACACTTCACCAAAAAGACACATTTTGAAACAACTTACTTATTACTCAGTATCTTCCTCATCCATGGCCCGACGGTTGCATAACCCCTTGCAACGCAGGCAGATGCTGTCACCAACCGGGGATGGCGGGTTTCGCCGTTGCGCTATGTCGCGAGGGGAACCTCATGAAAATCATTGCATCGCCGTTCAATTCGTTCCGCTTCTTAAGGGTTTCGGGCGCAGGCTCTGTACTGTTGATCACCTTCAGTCTGTCCCCGGTCAACGCAGCACCGCTTGACGATGTCAGCCCGCCGCCGCCAACAGATCCTTCGGCGTATACCAACCCGCCGACCGACTTCAAGGCCGCGCTGGATGCCCTAAAGGCCATGCCACCCGCCAACCAGGGTTCCATCGCCTTGCCCAATGGCGTGTTCGGCACCCGCACCACGCCAACGACCGACAACGTGCTGCCGCCAAGCCTGCAGACATCCTTCAAAATCCCCACCAACGGCAAGCCCAGCCCGTTGTTCGGGGCCCAGCCGTACACTCAGCAACTGCTGCTGTTCGAAGAATTCGGCACGGAAAAACTCGACCCGACACTGCCGCCGCCCACCCTGACTTTCCCGGTTCCGATCGTCGGTCCGGCGCCCACGCAGGACCCGAACAACATCGCCCGCAGCGGCCCTTCGGCCGCCGCGCTGGAAGCCTTCATGCGCCAGCCGGGGCTGTACCCGTTTCCGGCGCAGTATTCCAACGTGCTGGACCGCAACCCGTGGAAAGCGCAGATCGAAGCCTTCCTCAACCGCCATCCGGTCAGCTCGCCGGCCGAAGGTCGTCCGCCAGGAAAAGGCTGGTCGCACCAGCGCTGGAACGAGTTCTACCCACAGGTCGCCTTCAAGACCACTCAAGCGGGCGCCAAGCTCAACGGCGGCATGCGCGACCGCCGCCAGTTGCACAACTACGCCGTCGGTGAGTTCGGGCCGGGCGGGCTCTACAACCAGACCTCGGACACCCCGGTCATTACGGGCACCACCAAAGGCATCGACACCCGTTTTCACCCCAACATGCCGATCCAGAACCACAAGGCGCTCTGGACCTTCGACGGCACCTTTCCGCCAAAACTGCTGATGGTGCGGTACGGCCAACCGGTGCTGATGCGTCACTACAACGCCCTGCCGATCGATCCGTCGGCCAACATGGGGTTCGGCCTGCACACCCTCAGCACCCACGAACACAATGGCCACTCCCCGGCGGAAAGCGACGGATTTTCCAATGCGTTTTTCTTTCCGGGGCAGTACTACGACTATCGCTGGCCGATCCAGTTGGCCGGTTACGACACCATCAACACCAGCGCTCAGGATCCGCGCGCGGCATTTCCCTGCGCCCCGGGCGAAACCCTGTTTGTCAACGATGCCACGCCGGGCCTCAAGACCTGCGACAACGGCAGCATCAAAATCCGTGGCGACTGGCACGAAACCATGAGCACCCACTGGTTCCACGACCACATGCTCGATTTCACCGCGCAGAACGTCTACAAGGGCAACGCGGTGATGATGAACTACTACAGCGCCCTGGATCGCGGTAACGAAGCGTTTGTAGACGGCGTCAACCTGCGCCTGCCCAGCGGTTCAGCGTTGCCCTGGGGCAACCGCGACTATGACGTCAACCTGCTACTGGCTGACAAGGCCTGGGACGCCAATGGCCAGCTGTGGTTCAACCCGTTCAACACCGATGGTTTTCTCGGCGACCAGCTCTTGGTCAACTGGCAGTACCAGCCGCGCCTGAAGGTGCGGGCGCGCAGCTATCGTTTCCGCATCCTCAACGGCTCGGTGTCACGCTACTTCAAGATCGCGCTGGTGCGTGAAATCGTCGGCACCGGTGGCGAATTCCCCGGCCCGACAGGTTCCGGCCTGTCCTATACCCGCGTGCCGTTCCACTTGATCGCCAACGACGGCAACCTCATGGAACACGCCGTGCCGTTCGACGGCAGCATGGACCTGGACGCTGACGGCGACCTGCAGGACCACAACGCCATCCTGCCCACCATGGGCATCGCCGAGCGTTACGACATCATCGTCAACTTCGCGAAAAACGGGATCAGCACCGGCGACAAGCTGTATTTCGTCAACCTGATGGAGCACCACGACGGCAAGGGGCCGGAGGCTTTACCGCCGAGCCTGGCCGATGTCCTGTCCGGCAGGTACAAGGCGGTGCTCAAGCTGGGCAGCAAGGGGCTGGAATGGGACGCCGGCGACCCGGTGGTGGGCAAGTTCCTGCAACTGCTGGTCCAGCCTTATGCCGGCCAGGACGTGAGCATGAACCCCGCCGACTACGAACCCGCCAAGCCGGGCAAGGCGATGGGTAAAACCATGCTTCCGCTGACCCTCAACCGTGACGACCCGACGGTGCAGGCCAAACTGAAACTGGCGCGCCATCGCGAGTTCATCTTCGGCCGCTCCGATGGCACCGACGAAGCCCCCTGGACCATCAAGACTGACGGCGGCTTAGGCTTCCAGATGGACCCTCGGATCATCAGCGCCGCTCCGCAACTGGCCAACGGTCCGACCGCTGCCGGGTTCTCCGGTGACGGCACCCTGGAAGTGTGGAAAATCAGGAACGGCGGCAACGGCTGGAACCACCCGGTGCACGTGCACTTCGAAGAAGGCATCGTCCTCAAGCGCGACGGCATGGCACCACCGGAATGGGAAAAATGGGCCCGCAAGGACATCTATCGTATCGGCGAGGGCATCGACAGCTCGCAGGACGTGGAAATGGCGATCCGCTTCCGTGAATTCGCCGGGACCTACATGGAGCACTGCCACAATACCCAGCACGAGGACACGTCCATGCTGCTGCGCTGGGATGTCGAGCACCCCGGCCAGTTCCAGTTGATGCCAACCCCCCTGCCCGGCTGGGACGGCGTCAACTACGTCAACTCCGCCGCGCTGCCGACCTTCCGCACTGGCGATACACGTGTCGAGGACCCCGATAACCAAAAACCGGTCGCCAACCCCGACAGCGCCATCAGTAACACCGGCCAACCGGTGATCATCAACGTCCTGGCCAACGACAGCGACCCTGACGGTAACGTGCCACTTAAAGTGGTGGGGCTGGAGCAACCGGACTCCGGCAAGGGCGAGGTCAGCACCGATGGCCTGCGTGTGACCTACACACCACCGGCCACGGTCCCCGCGCCGTTCACCGCGACCTTTACCTATAGGGCCGCCGATGCCAAGGGCGCCGAGTCGGCACCTGCGACGGTGTCCGTGGCGGTCTCGGCACCAATCAACGAGAGCCTGATCGTCACCAGCGCCACCGTCACCGCCCGCAGCAACAGCCGCTGGTATTGGGTCCTGTCCGGCACCACCTCCCGTGGCACGGGCAATACCATCACGGCGACGGCCACGACCACAACCGGTACGGTGAACCTTGGCGCTGCCGTCCTGACGCCTACAGCCACAGGCGCTCGCTGGAACATAGCAGTGACCACCGCCGGCAGTGGCCCGTCGCCTAGCCCGACGGCGACCATCAAATCGGCCTTCGGCAAAACCGTGACGGTGCCGATAAAGGCGAACTGAGTACAACCTGGCTTTAGCGATGAGGGCCTCATTGAGGCCCTCTTGCTAAAAAACTGACAACTTACCTGGCTGTCAAATCTCCAGAAGACCGGCATTTCAAGCTGTAGCTCGGAGCCAGAGTTTCCATCGTCGGCGTGTTATGGGTCGGTTGCAGCCCTTCAAGACAGGCAGCAATCGGCTGAAGCGGTCATTCATCAACACTCATGTCTTAGGCCGACTGCCTGCGTATAGCGAGTATCGCAGCACCAAATCCGATGAACGTTACCCCCACCACCCGGCTAACCCAGCGGGACAGTTCGGGTCGTACCAGCACGCCCTTGGCGCGCGAGGCCAGCGCGGCATACAGGCTCAACGACGACACTGAGAGCGCCATGAAGATCGCGGTCAGGATCAGAAATTGCGGGAACAAAGCTGCGCCTTGATCGATGAACTGCGGGAACAGCGCCGTAAAAAACAGAGTCGCCTTGGGGTTGGAGAGCGCGGTAAAAAAAGCCGACCTGTACAGCTTTAGGCGTGTGGGCCGCAGGCTCTGCCCCTCCTGAATGCCATCAGCCAGCAGCGGCGTCTTGTTGAGCAGCTGCCTCACCCCCAGGTAGAACAGATACCCGGCGCCGACGATCTTTACCATGTTGAACAACCCTTCGGAGCTGGCAAGCAGCGCCCCCAGCCCCAGCATCGCAGCCGCCGACAGGCAGAACAGGCCACTGGCATTGCCCAGCGAGGACCACATCGCGCTGCGTTGGCCATGGGCGAGGCTGTTGTTGATCGCCATCAATGTCGCAGGCCCCGGGCTGGCGATGGCAATCGCGGCGACCAGGGTAAAAGCCAGCATAGTGTTCGGGTCCATGGTTCCAGGCTCGTAGAAAATTGAGGGCATACTACCGAAGGTTTCGTTGCCTGATGAGGCAAAATACTCATCACCTACAGGAGCAATCGGAGCCCTGCCAGCGACCCCACAGCAATCGCGACGGTGAACAGCATCGGCAAGCGCCACGCTGCAACCAGTGTGATGCCCAATGCGATCAACTCTTCAGGATGAGGCGAGACAAAGTGTGGAGCGATCACCGAGATCAGCACGCACCCCGGTGCTGCCTCCATTACCGCGCGGGCACGCGGCCCGAGCTTGCGTTTGCGCAGCAGCAGATAACCCGTCAGGCGTGTCGCATAGGTGGCTGACGCCATGCCCACAATCGTCAGCAAAGCTGCCATGCTGATCACGACTCCATCGCCCGTAGGTAAGTGAACAACATCCCGGCGATGACGCCGGCGAACACGAACCAGGCGCCGGGCACCGTAAGGTAGACCAGGATCGCGACCAGCAGGCTGATCAACCAGGAACAGGCCAACCGCGAGCCTTTCCACATACCCCTGAGCAGCACGATGAAGACCGCCGGGAAGGCCATGGCAAAGCCATAGGCTTCGATGTTGCCCAGTGCCGGTCCGATCGCTGCGCCGATCAAGGCAAAACCGACCCAGACGGGGTAGAAAGGCAAGCAAGCGCCCCAGTAGTAGGGCCAGCTGAAGGCCGTTTGCTGCTGGGCCGAAGACCGCCGCAGGGTGTCGGCATAGCTGATCGCCCAGCCCTCGTCCGCCATGAAGAACAAGGCCGGGATCACCTTGCGTTTGGGCAAGTGCTGGAGATAAGGCGCCAGCGCCGCGCCCATGACGATATGACGGCTGTTGATCAGCAGGGTGATGAGCACGATCGTCAACATCGGTGGCACCGAA
Organism: Pseudomonas sp. BF-R-24; assembly: GCF_019947335.1. Classification (NCBI taxonomy): domain Bacteria; kingdom Pseudomonadati; phylum Pseudomonadota; class Gammaproteobacteria; order Pseudomonadales; family Pseudomonadaceae; genus Pseudomonas; species Pseudomonas sp. BF-R-24. Next base: position 79,612 of record NZ_JAGYGG010000008.1, on the reverse strand, counting down.
GCCCACAGCTTGATGGCGGCGAACTCCGAACCGCCGGCGAAGTTGAGGCCGGTCATGGCACCCACTTCAACCAGTGACAGGCCGACCTGGGAGGCTTGCGTACCGAGGACCATGGCATAAGGGGCGACCGCGAACATGACCGGGAGTGCGTCCCTCGCCCCTCGCAGGATCTCGCTTCTGGTGTTTGGGTGTGTCATTGGCGGCTGCTCACTGCATCGCTATTGCTGTCGTTGTGGCGACAAGTGTGAGTGCACTGGATCACCCAGAAAAGCGAATATCTGTTATACAACGCATTCGATTATCGAATGTCTGAATACGATGATTCATTCCAAGGATTTGCAGATCGACTGGTTGCGCACGTTCCTGGCAGTCGTGGATACCGGTTCCATGACCGCGGCGGCGCGTCAGGTTGCCCGGTCCCAGTCTGCGGTGAGCATGCAGTTGAAGAAGCTGGAGGACAGCCTCGGTCGACCGCTGTTCAAACGCGAACCGAGGCAACTGACGTTGACCCCTGCCGGGTATGACCTGCTCGGCCACGCCCGCAAGCTGCTCGAAGCCCATTCGACGATGGTTGATGCGATGCACGGAGGCGCGGTCTCCGGACGCGTCACCCTGGGCGTGCCGGATGACTATGCCCTGACCTATCTGATGCCGGCCCTGCGCAGCTTCATGACCCGCTTCGGCGAGGTCGAGGTCACCTTGGTCTGCGAAGACTCCGCAAGCCTCTGGGCAAAGGTCGACCGCGGCCAGATCGACCTCGCCCTGGTCACTCGCGACGGCCCTTCACGGGGCGAACTGCTGTTCAGGGAAGCGTTGGTATGGGGCGGCGCCGAGCAACATGAAGCCTGGAAGCGCAGCCCGCTGCCGATCGCCGTGCACGGGCTCAGCGAACGTTTACGTACGGCAATACTGGCCGCTATCTCGGGGTTGGGGCGTGAGTACCGAGTGGTCTACAACAGCCCCAATGTCAGCGGCCAATTGACGGTGATGGAAAGTGGCCTGGCGGTGGCCGTGGTAACTCGTTGCAGCCTCCCGGCACATCTCAAGGTGCTGGATACTCGGCACGGTCTGCCGGAACTGCCGGTGGCGGAAGTCGTGTTGACCCGAAGCCGAGACTCGACAGGCTCACGCGCTGTAGATGCGCTGTACGTACATGTTGCCGGGGCGTTGCGCGACCCACTATGCGATGGACCAACCCACGTCCCTGGGGGTGACAAACATGTCCTCTGAAAGTGCTCTGCCATGGGTACTGATTCCCGGCTTCATGCTCGACGAAACGCTTTGGGATGAAGTGATTGAACACCTGCCATCCACTCAGGATATTCACCTTGCCCACCTGCTTGAGGGACAGACTATCGCGCAGATCGCGCAGCACATTGCATCGTCTGCACCGCCAAGGTTTATCCTCGTAGGTTTTTCCCTCGGTGGCTATGTAGCAAGATCACTCGTGCAGCAGTTCCCTGATCGCGTGGCTGCCTTGGTCCTGATCGCCACCTCGTTACGTGCGGACTCGCCCGAGCAGCGGCGGATCAAGCAAGCCTCCATCGACGCCTCGGCACAAGGACAATTTCGTGGTTTGAGTTTCGCGACTATCGCGAAGTCGGTGCATCCGCAACGAGCTAATGACACGGCCCTGATTGGAAGAATTCGAGATATGAGCGCCCGCATGGGGCATGCGGCATTTGCCACTCAGTCCTTGCTGGATAGAGCGGATGTGCCAACGGACCAAATCCAGTGCCCGACTCTCATCATTGCAGCTGTACAGGACGGGCTGAGACAGGCAGACGAGGCACAGGAGTTGTGTGTGCAGATCCCGGGAGCACGGCTGGAGATGATTGAAGGATCGGGACATATGGTCCCGCTGGAGCAACCCGAAACGCTGGCACGGTTGATGTCGCAGTGGCTGGCTGCAACAGTGGTAACGAAGTAGTCGTGCCAGTTTACGAGCTGCCCAGAGTGAGATGGGTATCGAAACCGGTTTGCTGACTTCGATGGGATGCCCGCTTCACGCGCTGAGGAAGTCAGTCAACCAAAATCGAGGTTCTTGAGAATACCTCGCACAGGCCCCATCGTGGATTTATCCGCGATGGGGCCTGCAACCGCGTAGCTAAGTTCAGCCCGTAGCAAAAGCATCATACCGCCAGGATAAAGTCCGCCTGATCGATACCTGCACTGCTGACACCGACAAGGCGAATAGAGTCCACTCCGATCCCGATCAGCGTGTCCGCCCCGTCAGCCGCAATGCTCACGTTGGCAGCGAACGTCTCGCTGCTGATCCCCAGCCCCGCGATATTGAGCAGGTCCTGCCCTCCGGCCGGATTGACGTCGAAGTCCTGGATCGAGTCGTTGCCGAAGCCTGCGGCAGCAAACGCGAAGGTATCGTTGCCGAAGCCGCCGTTGAGCGTGTCGTTGCCCAGCCCGCCGAGGAACAGATCGTCACCCGCACCGCCGACCAGAGTGTCGTTGGCCAGGCCGCCCAGCATCCTGTGGTTTGCCGCCGCTGCATCGTAGGCCAGTTCACTGCCGCTGCCCTCGGCGTTCGCCTGCAAACCCGCCGCCGCGTATTGGCCATTCAGCGCGATCTGCGCCGCATGCGCGCCGTCGTTCACGATCAGCAGGCCGCCGGTGCCTGTGTCATTCGCTGCATAAGTGATCTGCGTATTGGCGCCGAACGCAATATCGCCAAAGTTCAGCGTATCACCCGCGGCAAAACCGCTGACGCTGCCACTGAACGCCGTCGACACATCAAGCTTCAGCGTGCCTGCCGCGCCGCTGTCAAACGTCACATGCTGATCGGAGGCAGCACCGAATTCCAGCATCGCCGAACCGCTGATAGTCGCGCTTCCCGCGCCTTGGGCATCTCCGTGGATGGTGATATTGCCATCGTTCGCCCACAGGCTGCCGCTGTTGACCAGCGCACTTTCAATCACCAATCCGCCGCTGCCGCTGGCTTGCAGCACCCCCGTGTTGGTGACGGCGCTGCTACCGGTATCGATCACCAGCGCATTGACGCCGCTGGCATGAATCAGGCCTGAGTTGACCAGCATCATCTGCCCCGCTCCCAACTGACCGGCACCCGAGATGGTGTTGTCGGCATTGGTGAGCACCGTGTCGGCGCTGCCGCCGAAAATCACGTTTTGCGCATTGTCGGATAGCAGCACCTGGCCGCCACCGGTCAAGGTCGCGCCACGGAACAGAATCTCAAGGCTGGTCTCGTTGCCGGTGGAGCCGAGCTCGATGGTGCCGCTGTTATGGATGCTGCCACCGAACGGCATGATCGCGCCGTCGGCAATGGTGAGGGTGCCGGCATTGTTGGTGAGCGGATCGACATCGAACTGGAAGTTCGCTTCGCTCAAGTCCGCGGCATCGACACCTTTCAGGGTGACCGTCTGGCCCGAGCTTATGCTGACCAATGCATTGCCATTGGCGTCGTTAGTGATACTCAAGTCAGCAAAGCCGGTGACGCCCGTGAAGCCGATCATGTCGATCTTGTCTGCCGTGGCATCGAAACTGTAGATCTGATTGTTGCCGATCGGCTGGGCGAAGACGAAGGTGTCGGTACCGGACGAACCGGTCAGGTTGTCGTCAGCGGACAAAGCGAAGATCGGTGCGCCCGGGGCATAGACTTCGACGTTGTTGAACACATAGGCGCTTGCGGTGCTGCCGTCGCTGTTGCTCCAGTGCATGTTGACATCGAGCACCAACGCACCGGCGAAGTCGCTTGGAGTTGTCACAGTCAATGCGCCGGGATCGCTGGTCTGCACGGTCCAGGTGCCGTCGCCGTTGTTGGTTCCTGCATTGAACGTCCATCCCGAGGGAACACCGCTGATGGCCACCGTTATTGGGCCGCTGATATCGGCCGACGGAACGTTGAGGGCTAGATTGATGGGTTCGCCAGCCACACCTGCCGGGAGATTTGCGTTAGAGGTGTACGCAACACCCGTATTACCAGCCAAGTCCGTGTAGGTGTTTGCAACGCTGGCTTTTACAGATCCATTGTCGGTTCTGGTGAAGTCCACTGTATAAGTAGTGCCGCTACCGGAGAAGTTGCTGAGGGTTCCGCGGCCTGCGGTGACACTGAAATCACTGATATCGAAGTTAATCACAGCTTCACTGAACATGATGGTTATTGTGCCGCTGCCGGTGTTCCCTAGCTGTGTCTGTGCCCCTGACGCTGTGAGCACGGTTATGGAGGTCACCGTCGGCGCTACGGTATCAACTGGCGTCTCAACGACGTTCTGCACGTTTACCGTAATGGTCTGCGTGTCGGTTCCGCCATTGCCGTCGGCCACCTGAACGTCCACAACGTAGGCGTTGTCACCGTCGGCGCCACCGATATCCTGGGGATTCTCGTAATCGGGCGCCGAATTGAACGTCAACACCCCGTTCGAACTGATCGAGAACTTGCTAAAGTCCGTCCCGGCCGTATTCAGGATCGAGTAGCTCAGCGTTTGCGCCGGCAGATCAGCATCGGTCGCCGCCACTGTCGAGACCGCCGTGGTGTTCTCCGCCACGTTGATCGAAGCCGTCGCACCACCGCCGTTGGAGGTGATCACCGGGGAGTTATCGTTGACGCCTGTCACGGTTACCGCGATCGCCTGGTCGTCAAACAGCGTGCCGTCCGATGCTCGCACAATCACGTCATAGACGTTGTTCGCTCCCGAGTCTGTCGGCGCTTCAAAGTTGGGCGCAGAGACAAAGCTCAGTACGCCTGTGCCTGAAGCGATCGAGAACTTCGCGGCATCCGCTCCACCGAAGATGCTGTAGCTCAGCGTTTGCGCCGGCTGATCAGCATCGGTCGCCGCCACCGTCGTGACCGCTGTGGTGTTCTCCGCCACATTGATCGAAGCCGTCGCACCACCGCCGTTGGAGGTGATCACCGGGGAGTTATCGTTGACGCCCGTCACGGTTACCGCGATCGCCTGGTCGTCAAACAGCGTGCCGTCCGATGCTCGCACAATCACGTCATAGACGTTGTTCGCTCCCGAGTCTGTCGGCGCTTCAAAGTTGGGCGCAGAGACAAAGCTCAGTACGCCTGTGCCTGAAGCGATCGAGAACTTCGCGGCATCCGCTCCACCGAAGATGCTGTAGCTCAGCGTTTGCGCCGGCTGATCAGCATCGGTCGCCGCCACCGTCGTGACCGCTGTGGTGTTCTCCGCCACATTGATCGAAGCCGTCGCACCACCGCCGTTGGAGGTGATCACCGGGGAGTTATCGTTGACGCCCGTCACGGTTACCGCGATCGCCTGGTCGTCAAACAGCGTGCCGTCCGATGCTCGCACAATCACGTCATAGACGTTGTTCGCTCCCGAGTCTGTCGGCGCTTCAAAGTTGGGCGCAGAGACAAAGCTCAGTACGCCTGTGCCTGAAGCGATCGAGAACTTCGCGGCATCCGCTCCGCCGAAGATGCTGTAGCTCAGCATTTGCGCCGGCAGATCAGCATCGGTCGCCGCCACTGTCGAGACCGCCGTGGTGTTCTCCGCCACGTTGATCGAAGCCGTCGCACCACCGCCGTTGGAGGTGATCGTCGGTGAGTCGTTGCTGCCTGCGATATGCACGGTGACCGAAGTGAGGGTGCCGTCGGCACTGCTCACCGGGAAGCTGTCGGTGTAGGTGGTGCCGGCGGCGAACTCGTTGTGGGCGGAACTGGCGACATAGGTCCAGGCACCGCCGGTGCCGATGGAGAACTTGCCGTAGCTGCCGGCGATGTCGGTCTGCGGGACGAAGGTCGCGGCGCTGTCGACGTCGCTGATGGTCAGGGTGCCGCTGGTGGAGATGTCGGCGGCGGCATTGGTCTCGGTGAGGTTGGCGATGTCGGCGGACAGTACGGCCGCATCATTGGTGCCGAGGATGTGCACGGTGACCGAAGTGAGGGTGCCGTCGGCACTGCTCACCGGGAAGCTGTCGGTGTAGGTGGTACCGGCGGCGAACTCGTTGTGCGCGGAACTGGCGACGTAGGTCCAGGCACCGCCGGTGCCGATGGAGAACTTGCCGTAGCTGCCGGCGATGTCGGTCTGCGGGACGAAGGTCGCGGCGCTGTCGACGTCGCTGATGGTCAGGGTGCCGCTGGTGGAGATGTCGGCGGCGGCATTGGTCTCGGTGAGGTTGGCGATGTCGGCGGACAGCACGGCCGCATCATTGGTGCCGAGGATGTGCACGGTGACCGAAGTGAGGGTGCCGTCGGCACTGCTCACCGGGAAGCTGTCGGTGTAGGTGATACCGGCGGCGAACTCGTTGTGCGCGGAACTGGCGACGTAGGTCCAGGCACCGCCGGTGCCGATGGAGAACTTGCCGTAGCTGCCGGCGATGTCGGTCTGCGGGACGAAGGTCGCGGCGCTGTCGACGTCGCTGATGGTCAGGGTGCCGCTGGTGGAGATGTCGGTGGCGGCATTGGTCTCGGTGAGGTTGGCGATGTCGGCGGACAGTACGGCCGCATCATTGGTGCCGAGGATGTGCACGGTGACCGAAGTGAGGGTGCCGTCGGCACTGCTCACCGGGAAGCTGTCGGTGTAGGTGATGCCGGCGGCGAACTCGTTGTGGGCGGAACTGGCGACGTAGGTCCAGGCACCGCCGGTGCCGATGGAGAACTTGCCGTAGCTGCCGGCGGTGTTGGACTGCGCCTGGAAGCTTTCCGGGCTGTCGATATCGCTAATGGTCAGGCTGCCGCCGGTGGTCAGTGGTGCATTGGTTTCGCTCAGCGTAACGCTGGCCGAGGACAGCACGGCGGCGTCGTTGCTGCCGGTGACGGTGATAGTCACCAGTTGGGTGTCGACACCGCCGAGGCTATCGCTGACCTGCACGCTGAACACTTCGTTGTGACTTTCTCCCGCCTTCAGTGACTGCACCGCACTGGCGACACCATTGGTGCCATTGGCCAGCGTGTAAGTCCACTTGCCGGTGTTGTCCACGGCGATCGAGCCGTAGATGCCCGTATCCGTACCCGCAATGCTCCAGGTCGCCGTGGCATCGTGATCGATGTCGGTCGAACTGAACTGGCCATTCACAGTGAGCGCGGTGTCTTCCTGCACCGCACCGGCATCATTGCCCGTCGCGAAACTGAGCACTGGCGCATCGTTGCTGCCGGTCAGGGTGATCGTCACGTTCTTGGTCACCGTCGCCCCGAAGTCATCGGTCAACGTCACCGTGAACACTTCGGTCTTGGTCTGGCCCTCGGCCAGGTACTGCGCCGCGCTGTTGTTCAGCGTATAGGTCCAGCCCACGCTGCCCGCCGCGTCGCCCGTGCTCTCGTCGCTGACAATGGCCACCAGCGTACCCAGCGCACCGGACGGCGCGCTCACGCTGGCCACATGTGCGTCATCGGCCAGGTCTACGTCGCCGAAGGCGAAGCTGCCGCTGGCCACCGTGGTGCCGTCTTCGGTCACCGCCCCGCTTTCGATTTCTGCCGCCGTCACCGTCGGCGCGTCGTTGGTGCCGGTGATAGTGATGGTCACATTCTGCGTTACCGACGAACCCTGACCATCGCTGATGGTGACCAGGTAAGTTTCGGTTACTGTCTGTCCCTGGGCCAGGTACTGCGCCGCCGCATTGTCCAGGTTGTACGTCCATTGCACAGAACCGTTGGCCGCGTTCGCAGCTTCGCTTACCGACGAGAGCATGAACGTACCAAGATGAGTAGTGTTGCCCCCCGCCGGCGTGAACGTCGCCATGTGCGTGTCATTGAGGTCGACGTCGTTAAAGACAATCGTGCCACTGGCCGTCAGCGAGTCGGTCGTGCTCGCAGTGGTGTCGGCGTCTTCGGTCACCATGCCGGCCTGCGCGCCGAGGCTGATCGTCACACCATCATTCACGCCCGAAAACTGCACGGTAGCAGTGGCCCAACTGAGCGTTCCATTGCCGAGGCGAATCGCATAGGTAAAGCTGTCCGTCAGGAGCTCACCAGTGGCAAGCGCCTGGAGTTGTTCCTTGAACTCACACGAGAAAGTAGCGGCGTCGTAGCCGACCTTCCCGTCCGAGGTGATCCAGATCTTTGCACCATTCTTACTGGTGTCAGAACTCGTCGCCTCAGCCCTCGCCGTATCCTGGGTCAGGAGGTCGGCCGGCGCATACGTCTTGGTGGCAGTAGAAAGACTGTCCGCGTTGTCGAGTGACCAGAGTGTCTTCGCGTTACCGCCGAGGTCATTGGACATGACGTCCCAATACACGACCCCCAGCAGATTTTCAGTGGTGGTATAGACGTCATCCTTCGCCTGCGGCGTGTTGGAAAACGAGGTAACGGTTCCGCCGCTGGTAGTGGTGGTGCTAGCCATGTCTTTCTCCCAAGAATGTCACTTCAAAGCAAAAAACCGCTGTGGGCCACCAACAGCCGCAAGCCGATTCTTCCTCAACCCACGAACACTTCACTCCACCGGTACCAGCCGGCTGGCCAGTAGCTTCACGCCCACCCCGGCCCTGCCGCCCAGCGGCTCAATGCGCACGATTTGTCCTTGCGCCTTGAACTTCATGGGGCCGCCGGGCGTGTCGAGTTCGATCTCGAAGTCAATCAAGCTACCCACCTGCTGCTCGCTATCGGTTTCGAAATACAAACCGGAGGCGCTGATGTCACGGATGACACCCTTGCCCCCGCCGATCAGTTGCAGCGACAGGGTGACTTGTTCACGGGGCTCAATTCGGTGTGCGTCTCTCATGACTGCAGTCTAAAAACGGCCGCTGTTTATTACATGAGTGCGCTATCCCTTTTTTCTAGGAGTCAATCACCCATGAAAACAGTGTTTTACGGGACAAATGTCATGGGAGGGGGGGACTGAAGCGCTATAGAAAAAAGCTACAGGCTGCAACGATTGCTATCATGATCAGCTAACACAACCCGCCTAAAGAGGCAGCGACCCGAATGCCAATTCAAGTCCTGTTAGTCGCTCTACCGCTCGTGGCCTGGGGCCTTGAGCGTCTGGTGGAAAGCGCTCAACCAAGGTTGGCGCTGGCGGGTTCGGTGGCGTCGGTGGCGCAATACCTGCTTTCGCTGCACCAATACGCGCCGGATGTGGTGGTGCTGGACCTGGACAGCGAGGACTGTATCGAGTCACTGGCCGAATTGCACAGACAGACCAAAGCCAAGATCCTGGTCGTGACAGGGTCGAGCGACGTGACGCTGCATGACAGTGCGGTGCTGGCGGGCGCACGTGGCGTGGTGGATAAGCGGGAGTCGGCATCCGCATCGACATTGCTCAAAGCCATAGAAAAAGTGCATGACGGCGAGCTCTGGATTGACCGCAATGCGACCAGCCGTATCTTCCTTGAACTGGCGCGCAAGAAAGTCGAGCGCGATATAGACCCGGAGCAACAAAAAATCGCCAAGCTAACGCGCCGCGAGCAGCAAACCATTGCATCGCTGGCCCGCGACCCCTCTGCCCCTGGCAAGTTGGTGGCCGAGAAACTGCACATCAGCGAACACACGCTGCGCAACCATTTGACATCGATCTACAGCAAGCTGGGCCTGACGAATCGCGTAGATCTGTACGCCTACGCACACAAGCATGGGCTTTCCACAGGCGACTGAGCCGATTCCTTCCAGATTGATCGAAAACCCGATCTACCCCACCCATCTCCTGCGAGGCCGGCAAGATTCGCCATCAATCTGCGTGACAGACCACTGCCGCAGTGGATCTTCACGGAACCCAGCCTTTATCCTTGACGCCCCCCGCTGTCCCGAGTCCTGGAGTTTCGCCCATGCCCCATGAAGGCAACCTGCTACAAGCCGCTGTCGTGTTTCTGATGGCGGCCGTACTCATCGTTCCATTAGCCAAGCGCCTGCAACTGGGGGCGGTTCTGGGTTATCTGTTTGCCGGGGTGATCATCGGCCCGTCGGTGCTGGGCCTGATCGACAACCCGCAAAGCGTCGCGAACATTTCCGAACTCGGCGTGGTGTTGCTGCTGTTCATCATCGGCCTGGAACTGTCACCGCGACGCTTGTGGGTGATGCGCAAATCAGTGTTCGGCGTGGGCTTGGCCCAAGTGCTGCTGACGGGTTCAGTGATCGGCGTGGTGGCGCTGTGGCTGTTTGGCCAGCCATTGAACACCGCGATCGTCCTGGGCCTGGGCCTGGCGCTGTCGTCCACGGCGTTCGGCCTGCAAAGCCTGGCTGAACGCAAGGAACTGACCAGCCCCCACGGGCGGCTGGCGTTCGCGATTCTGTTGTTTCAGGACATCGCCGCGATCCCCTTGATCGCCATGGTGCCGTTGCTGGCCGGTGGCGATCACAGCACCACCGTCAGCGAAAACCTGAACCACGGCCTGCAAGTGCTGGCCAGCATCGCCGTCGTGGTGATCGGTGGGCGCTATCTGCTGCGACCGGTGTTTCGCGTGGTGACCAAAACCGCGTTGCCAGAGGTCTCCACCGCCACGGCGTTGCTGGTGGTGATTGGCACAGCATGGCTGATGGAACTGGTCGGGATTTCCATGGCCCTGGGCGCCTTCCTCGCCGGCCTGTTGCTGGCGGACTCCGAGTATCGCCACGAACTGGAAGCCCAGATCGAACCGTTCAAGGGCCTGTTACTCGGGCTGTTTTTCATCAGTGTCGGCATGGGTGCGAACCTGAGTCTGCTGCTGAGCATGCCGGTGGCGGTGCTGGGCCTGACCCTGTTGCTGATCGCGATCAAACTGCCGCTGCTGTTTATTGTCGGTCGATTGGCCGGAGGCTTGAAGAACGTCAGCGCGATCCGCCTGGGTATCGTGCTGGCGGCCGGTGGTGAATTTGCCTTTGTGGTATTCAAGATCGGGCGAGATCACGGGCTGTTCGCGGCAGAACTGTATGACTTGCTGGTGCTGACCATCACCCTGTCCATGGCCGTGACACCCTTGTTGCTGCTGCTCTGCGCACGGTTGGTCAGCCCGAAAGTGCAACCGGTGGAAGTGCCGGAGAAGTTCCGCGAAATCGACGCCGACGCGCCACGGGTGGTGATCGCCGGCATGGGTCGCATGGGCCAGATCGTTGCGCGGATTCTGCGCGCGCAGAACATCAAGTTCGTGGCCCTCGACACCTCGGTGGAAACCATCGAACTGTCCCGCAGTTTTGGTGGCGTGCCGGTGTTCTACGGCGACCCGATGCGCCCGGAAATCCTCAACGCGGCCAAGGTCGGGGAAGCCGAGTACTTCGTGATCGCCACCGACGACCCGGACACCAACATCAAGACCGCCGAGCTGGTGCGCAAGCTCTATCCGCATATGAAAATCATCGCCCGCGCCCGTAACCGTCAGCATGTGCACCGGCTGATGGACGTCGGCGCACATGCCGTGCGCGAAACCTTTTACTCGAGCCTGGAAATGAGCCGGCAAACCCTGATCGGGCTGGGATTGACCCAGGCTCAGGCGGATGCGCGGATCAAGCGCTTCAAGCAGCACGACGAAGTGGTGCTCGAAGCCCAGCATGCGGTGTATGACGACGCGGTGAAAGTGATGCAGACGGCGCAGGAAGCGCGGGCGGAACTGGCCAGGTTATTCGAGTCGGATCACCTGCAAGAGCAAGCGGGCAAGAATTGAGGTGAATTTGAGGGCCCCTTCGTCGGAACGCCGCCCGGAGCAAGCCCGCTCCCACATTGGATCTTGGGTGTTCACAAATATTGAGCCTGACAGAGCCCCCTTGTGGGAGCGGGCTTGCTCGCGAAGAACGATAACGCGGTGCATTGGATAAACAATCATTTCAAAGGAATCCACCATGACTGACCAACCTGCCCCCGCCCTCAAGGAAATCTTCAACACCGAGCGTCTCCAGCACATCGCCACCGAAATAACGGCGGTGTATCCGGAATTCGAGGCCAGACGCTTCCTGAAGCTGGCCCGATCCGGGCTGGCAGACCTCAGTGTCATGCAGCGCATGGCCCGGGTCAGCGAATGCCTGCACGCGGTGTTGCCGCTGGACTATGAAGCGTCGCTGCAGGTGCTGCGCGCCCTCGCCCCGCGCCTGAACAGCGGCTTCGTCAGCATGTGCCTGCCGCACTATGTCGCCAGCTACGGCGCCCATGCGTTCGATCAGTCGATGGACGCACTGAAGTACTTCACCGCTTTTGGCTCTTCGGAGTTCGCAATCCGTCACTTTCTGCGCAGTGACCTCGAGCGCTCGCTCAAGCTGATGCATGCCTGGTCGCTGGATGACAACGAACATGTGCGGCGCCTGGCCAGTGAAGGATGCCGGCCACGCCTGCCCTGGTCATTCCGGCTGGAGCCCATTCAGGCCGATCCGACACTGGCCGCGAACATCCTCGACAACCTCAAGGCCGACACGAGCCTGTACGTACGCAAATCCGTGGCCAACCACCTCAACGACATCACCAAGGATCATCCCGACTGGGTGCTGGACCTGATCGAAGGCTGGTCGCTGGACAACCGGCACACCGCATGGATCGCCAAACACGCCCTCCGCAGCCTGATCAAACAGGGCAACCGGCGGGCACTGGCGATCATCGGCGCGGGCGGCAAGCCTGAAGTCGAGATCGTTGATGTAAAAGTCGAACCGCCGGTGATTGGCCTCGGAGAAAAAATCACCCTGTCGTTTGCCGTCAAATCCACCGTTCAAAGCAGCCAGCGCCTGGTGATCGACTACGCCATCGATTACGTCAAGGCCAACGGCAGCACCTCGGCGAAGGTGTTCAAGCTCAAGGCGCTGACGCTGCCGGGCAACGCCGTCGAAGCCGTCAGCCGTGGTCAGCAGATCAAGGAACTCACCACCCGCCGGCATTACGCGGGGCGCCATGCGGTGCACATCATGGTCAATGGTGAACGGCTGGCCAGCACGGCGTTCGAGATTCTTGCTTGAGCCCCAAGATGGATATTGGATGTGCTGCCGCCATCGCGAGCAAGCTCGCTCCCACATTGGTTTAGCAACGTTCGCAAAATGTGTGACAACACAGCACCCTGTGGGAGCGAGCTTGCTCGCGATGGCGTCCGTTCAGGCACCGTAGGAGGCTGGCCCGAGCAACAACCCTTGCTCCCGCTCACACATCTGCACCACATAATCCCACAACACCCGCAGCCGCACCGATTTGTGCAGCTCCCGGCGGGTGCTGATCCAGTAGCTGCGCTGGATGCTTTCGTCCGGCAGCAGCGGCACCAGACCGGGATCAGCGCTGGCCATGTAGCACGGCAGCACGGCGATCCCCAGGCCTGAGCGCGCCGCCTGTTGCTGGGCGATCACGCTGGTGCTGTGAAACACCACCCGAGGGTTGCGGCAGAAGCTGTTGAGGAACATCAGTTCCTGGCTGAACAGCAAATCATCGACATAGCCAATCCACGCATGACGCCCCAGGTCCTCCCGACTGCGCAACGGCGGTGAGCGATCGAGATAGTCCTGGCTGGCATACAACGCCAGGCGATAGTCAGTGAGTTTGCGGGTGACCAGCATGTCGGCGGCCGGGCGTTCGAGGTGGATGCTGATTTCCGCCTCGCGGTTGAGGATGCTGACAAAACGCGGCACCGCCACCAGTTCCACCTCCAGCCCCGGATAGCGCTCGAACAAACCGTTCATGCGACTGGCCAGAAACATGATGCCCAGCCCTTCCGTCACGCCGACGCGGATCTTGCCCAGCGGCGCGGTGGATTGGGTGATTTCCTCCTGTGCCAGCAGCGCCACGTTCTCCATCGCCTCGGCGTGTTTAAGCAACGCCTCGCCGGCCGGGGTCATCTCGTAACCCTGGGCGTGCTGGACGAACAGCGCCGTACCGAGGCTTTTTTCGATGGCCTCGATGTGCCGCGCCACGGTGGCATGGGTGGTGTTCAAGCGACGGGCAGCCGTGAGCAAACGCCCGCTGCGCTGCAATTCGAGAAAAAACCGCAGGTCATTCCAGTCGAACATGAATCGTCCTTGTTCGTTGCCGTTCGGGATGCTGTTTAAAAACGCACAGCAGCTGCGCAAAAACTAACATTCTTTTGACGAAAGCTAACAACTAGGATGACAGACAACAAGAACAACAACACGAGGTCAGGGATGCAGGCTTCCCTAGATGAATTCGATTACATCGTGGTCGGGGCCGGGCCGGCCGGGTGTCTGCTGGCCAATCGACTGTCGGCCGATGCGCAACATCGCGTGTTGCTGCTCGAGGCCGGCGGCCGCGACAACTATGCGTGGATTCACATCCCCGTGGGTTACCTGTTCTGCATCGGCAACCCGCGCACCGACTGGTGCTTCAAGACCGAAGCGCAACCGGGCCTGCAAGGTCGCGCCCTGAGCTACCCGCGCGGCAAGGTGCTGGGGGGCTGCTCCTCGATCAACGGCATGATCTACATGCGCGGCCAGGCCGGCGATTACGACGGCTGGGCCGCCGACGGCAATCCTGGCTGGAGCTGGCGAGACGTATTGCCACTGTTCAAGCAGAGTGAAAATCACTTTGCCGGCGCCGCCGAGTTTCACGGCGCCACGGGCGAATGGCGGGTCGAACGCCAGCGCCTGTCATGGCCGATTCTCGATGCGTTCCGCAGTGCCGCCGAGCAAAGCGGCATCGCCAGCATCGATGACTTCAACCAGGGCGATAACGAAGGTTGCGGTTATTTCCAGGTCAATCAGAAGGCCGGCATACGCTGGAACGCGTCCAAGGCCTTTCTCAAACCCATTGGCCAACGTCCCAATCTCACCGTGCTGACCGGTGTCGAAGTCGACCGCGTGTTGCTGGACAATGGCCGCGCCTCGGCGGTCAGCGCCCGCTGGCAAGGCCAGGCAAAAACCTTCAAGGCGCGCAAGGAGATCGTCCTGTGTGCCGGCTCGATCGGTTCGCCCAGCATCCTGCAACGCTCCGGCATCGGCCCGCGTCCACTGCTTGAGCGGCTGGGCATTGGCGTCGCCCATGAGTTACCCGGCGTCGGTGGCAACCTGCAAGATCACCTGCAACTGCGGCTGATCTACAAGCTGGAAAATGCCCGTACCCTGAACCAGATCGCCGGCAGCCTGTGGGGCAAGATGGGCATGGGCCTGCGCTACCTGTATGACCGCAGCGGCCCGCTGTCCATGGCGCCGAGCCAGTTGGGCGCCTTTGCCCGCTCGGGGCCGGAGCAGACTTCAGCCAACCTCGAATACCACGTGCAGCCGCTGTCGCTGGAGCGTTTTGGCGAACCGCTGCATGCCTTCCCGGCGTTCACCGCGTCGGTCTGCGATCTACGTCCGCAAAGCCGTGGCCGGGTGGAAATCCGCTCGGCCGATCCGCAAGAAGCCCCGCTGATCCAACCCAATTACCTAAGCCACCCGCAAGACCTGCGGGTCGCCGCCGATGCCATTCGCCTGACCCGGCGCATCGTCGCCGCCCCGGCCCTGCGTGCCTTCAATCCGGTGGAGTACCTGCCCGGCGACAGCCTGCAAAGCGAAGAACAGTTGCACGAAGCCGCCGCGCGGATCGGCACCACGATTTTCCATCCGGTGGGCACCTGCCGCATGGGCAATGACGCCGACGCCGTGGTCGATGCGCAACTCAAGGTCCATGGCATCCCCGGCCTGCGCATTGCCGATGCCTCGATCATGCCGCGCATCACCTCCGGCAACACCTGCTCGCCGACGCTGATGATTGCCGAGAAGGCTGCACAATTGATCCTCAACCCTGTTGTAAACACATCACCTGTGGGAGCGGGCTTGCTCGCGAAGGCGTCGTGTCATTCAACATCAATGTGAATGATCCACCGCTTTCGCGAGCAAGCCCGCTCCCACAAGGATCGCATTAGATTCACGGACACTGAGCATTACCCCTGAAATGGAACACGCAACACCAGTGGAACAACAAAAACAATCACTGTGAGGGATACCGGTATGTCAGAGAACGTTCAAACCCTGGAAGCCGTGCGCAGCGCGGGCACCAGTCAGGAAACCCAGAAAGTCATCTTTGCCTCGTCCCTCGGGACAGTCTTCGAGTGGTACGACTTTTTCCTCTATGGCGCCCTCGCGGCGGTGATCAGCAAGCAGTTTTTCGCCGGGGTCAACGACACCACGGCGTTTATCTTCGCGCTGATGGCCTTCGCCGCCGGCTTTATCGTGCGGCCGTTCGGCGCGCTGGTGTTCGGTCGGTTGGGGGACATGATCGGGCGCAAGTACACCTTCCTCGCCACCATCGTCCTCATGGGCCTGGCGACGTTCTGCGTCGGGCTGCTGCCGACCTACGCCAGCATCGGCATCGCCGCGCCGATCATCCTGGTGGTGCTGCGCATGCTCCAGGGCCTGGCCCTGGGTGGTGAATACGGCGGCGCCGCGACCTACGTCGCCGAGCACGCGCCCATCGGCAAGCGCGGCTTCCACACCAGCTGGATTCAATCCACCGCGACCCTGGGCCTGCTGCTGTCGCTGCTGGTGGTGCTGGGCTGCCGTTACTTCACCGGCGATCAGTTCGAAGTCTGGGGCTGGCGCATTCCGTTCCTGTTTTCCATCGTGCTGCTGGGCATCTCGACCTGGATTCGCCTGAGCCTGCATGAATCGCCGGCCTTCGTGAAAATGAAAGAAGAAGGCAAGCTGTGCAAACAGCCGATTCGCGACTCCTTCGGCAAGTGGGAAAACCTCAAGGTGGTGTTGATCGCCCTGTTCAGCATCAATGCCGGGCAAGCGGTGACCTTCTACGCCGCGCAATTCTATGTGCTGTTCTTCCTCACCCAGTTCCTGAAAATGGACCCGGCCGTGGCCAACGGTTTGCTGATCGTCAGCGTAACCATCGGCGCCCCCTTCTTCATTTTCTTTGGCTGGCTGTCGGACAAGGTCGGGCGTAAACCGGTGCTGATGATCGGCCTGCTGCTGGCCACCGCCCTGTACTTCCCGATCTTCAAGACCCTGGCCCACTACGCCAACCCGGCCATCGACCAGGCCAGCCGCCAGGCACCGATCACCGTGATGGCCGACCCGGCCACCTGCACCTTCCAGTTCGACCCGGTGGGCAAGGCGAAATTCGACAGCCCGTGCGACAAGGTCAAGACCTTCCTGGTCAAGCAGGGCCTGCCGTACCAGAGTGCTGTCGCACCGGCCGGCAGTGACGTGCAGGTGAGCGTCGGTGACGTGAAGATCGACGGGTTCGACGAAGCCGCCCTGCGCGGTGCCGTGACCCTCGCCGGTTACCCGCAACAGGCGGACATGCAGCAGATCAACAAGCCGATGATCGTGGCGCTGATCGTCGCGCTGATCATCATCTCCGCGATGTGCTACGGCCCGCTGGCGGCGTTGATGGTCGAACTGTTCCCGACCCGCATCCGCTACACCTCGATGTCCCTGCCCTACCACATCGGCAACGGCTGGTTCGGCGGCTTCCTGCCGACCGTGTCGTTCGCGTTGGTGGTGTACACCGGGGATATCTTCTACGGGCTGTGGTATCCGGTGGTGATCACCGGGGTGAGCCTGGTGGTGGGGATGATTTGCCTGCGTGAGACGCGCAACGTCGATCTCGACAAGAACTGAGGTCATTGCCCGCGACGAGGGAGCTGGCTCCCTCGTCGCGGCGATCAAACCCGATCAAACTTCGGCATCGAGCAACTCGAACTTCACTTGATCCGGGTAGAACGCCACGTACTCTCGAATCTGTTCGACAGATATCTTGGGGTTTTCGTAACTCCACACCGCGTTGGCGCTTTCATGCCCCGGCACCTGCAGGCTGAAATAACTGGCATCGCCCTTGTAGGGGCAATAACTGGTGTGGTCGGTGCGGGCGAAATACTTCTCGTCGATGTCCTCTCGCGGCACGTAGTACACCGGCGGGTAGTTGGCCTCCAGCAACACCAGGGCCCGCGCCGAGGCGGCCACTTGAATGCCGTGAAATTTTACCAACAGACAGCCAGGCTGCTCGGCGATGGTGATGACAGGGCTAGGACCGGAGCTTTTCATGGAAAACGTTCCTCATGACGGTAATGGACCTGCAAATCGATGTGGCAGCGTGGCTTGCCCGCGATGGGCTGCGCAGCAGCCCCAAAACCTGAAACCACGATTTATCAGGTATAACCCAAGTTTTACCCTCGCGACTGCTTCGCAGCCGAACGGGAGCGACACACAAACCTGTACATCCATACAGATAAAGATTGCTCCATCGTTCATCAAGCGCCATTCTGTGCATCTCTGGCACATTGATCGACGATGGTGGTTATGCGGCTGTACCTCTGTGAAAAACCTTCCCAGGCCAAAGACATTGCAGCAGTCCTCGGCGCCCGGCGCCGGGGCGATGGCTGTTGGCTGGGAACGGACGTCACGGTGACCTGGTGCATCGGCCACTTGCTGGAAACCGCACCGCCGGATGCCTACGACGCGCGCTACAAGCGCTGGGTGCTGGCCGACCTGCCGATCATTCCCGAAAAATGGAAAATGACCGTCAAGCCGCGCACCGCCAGCCAGTACAAGGCGGTCAAGCGCCTGCTCGGTGAAGCGTCCGAACTGATCATTGCCACGGACGCCGACCGCGAGGGCGAGATGATCGCCCGGGAACTGGTGGAGCATTGCCGCTATCGCGGGCCGATCCGCCGGCTCTGGTTGTCGGCGCTGGACGATGCGTCCATCCGCAAGGCCCTCGCGGCCCTCAAACCGGGGAACGAGACCTTCAGCCTCTATCATTCGGCCCTGGGGCGTTCCCGGGCCGACTGGCTGATCGGCATGAACATGAGTCGGCTGTTCACCCTGCTGGGGCGCCAGTCTGGCTATCAAGGCGTGTTGCCGGTCGGCCGGGTGCAAACGCCGACCTTGCGCCTGGTGGTGGATCGCGATCGCAGCATCGCCGACTTTGTGCCCGTCCCCTATTGGGCCATCGACGTGCAACTGCTGCACAACGGCACCGCGTTCACGGCGCAATGGCGCGCGGCATCCGAGCTTTGCGACGACCAGGACCGCTGTCTGAATCAGGCATTGGCGCAACAAGCTGCGGCCGCCATGAGCGGCGCGGCCAGTGCGCGGGTGATCAAACTGCGCACCGAACGGATGCGCGAAGTGGCCCCGCTGCCGTTCGACCTGGGTACCCTGCAGGAGGTCTGCTCAAAGAAACTCGGCCTCGGCGCCCAGGAAACCCTCGACATTGCCCAGGCGCTGTACGAGACCCACAAAGTCATTACCTATCCGCGTAGTGATTGCGGCTACTTGCCCCTGAGTCAGCACAGCGAGGCGCCGGCCATTCTGGCGGCGTTGCGCCAGGCCGATCCGGCGTTGAACGCCTTGCACGACCACCTTGATCCGCAACGGCGCTCACGGGCCTGGAACGATGCCAAGGTCAGTGCGCACCACGGCATCATCCCCACGGCTGCGGCGAAGAACCTCGAACGTCTGGCGGGCAAACAGCGTGCGGTCTACACCCTGATCCGCGCCCGATACCTGGCGCAGTTCCTGCCCAATCACGAGTACGACCGCACCCAGGCCGATTTCAACTGCGCCGGCGAGGCCTTGCGCGCTGTCGGCAAGCAGATCATCGAGCCGGGCTGGAAACGCGCCCTGCCCGAAGCACTGGCTCCGGCCAAGGGGCGCGAAGCCCCGGCACCGCAGACTCTGCCCAACCTGGCCGAAGGCATCGACTGCGCAGTGGCCGGCGTGCAATTCAAGGACCTCTGGACGCAACCGCCAAAGCCGTTTACGGAAGGCGACCTGATCAAGGCCATGAAGAATGTCGCCAAACTGGTGCAAGACCCGCTGCTCAAGCAAAAGCTCAAGGACACCACCGGCATCGGCACCGAAGCGACGCGTGCGTCGATCATTCAGGGCCTGCTCGACCGTGGTTATCTGGTCAAGAACGGCAAAGCCCTGGCCGCCACACCGGCCGCGTTCAGCCTGATCGACGCCGTACCCCGGGCCATCGCCGATCCGGGCACCACGGCGATCTGGGAGCAGGCGCTGGACATGGTGCAAAGCGGGGAAATGAGCCTGGAAGAGTTCGTCACCAAACAGGCGGCGTGGATGAGCAAGCAGGTCAGTCGCTGTGCCGGCCTGAGCCTGACCATCAGCGGTCCACCGCCCGGCGGGCGCGCCGCAACCCCATGGAAGAAAAAGCGCAAGAGCGCCCCGCGCAAACCATCGAGTGGCACCAGGCGCGGGGCAAAGCCGGCAAGCAAAACCTGAACCCGACACCGAACCTTGCGGCCAACCATAATGAAGGGTGTACCTGCCCCGGCGTAACTGGAGCCAACCCGTATGCCTTCGATAGAACTGCACGCCGCCCAACGCGATGAACTGGAAACCATCGAGAACCTGATGCAGTTCTACACTTACGACTTCAGCGAATGGTTACCGCTGAAACTCGGCGAATACGGTTTCTTCAACATCCTGCCCATGCCCGACTACTGGCGAAACCCGGCTACCCGACCCTTCCTGATCGAGGTCGACGGTGAATTGGCTGGCTTCGTGACCGTGGATAACCAGGTCCATCTACCCGGCGCCGACTACAACATCGGCTATCTGTTTGTCAGTCGACGCTTTCGTGGCCGGGGTGTCGCGCGATTTGTCGTTTCCACCCTCTTGAGTCGGTTCCCCGGTCAATGGCAGATTTTCCACATCGAGGCGAATCAGCCGGCGCGCCTGTTCTGGGCCGCCGTGATGCCGGGGCTCAACGTTGCCGGGCTCACCTTGCATCAGCAGGTGGTTGACCGCTATCCCTGCACTTTTTACCGCTTTGAGTGTCCGCCTTTGTCGTCCTGACCGACACACCTTCGACTCCGCCCGCTAATTCCCAACAGCTTTGTCCGACAATATGTAGTGACCAAAAATAATCACTACAAAACCGTTGACGCCTCCGATTTGCCCTTGCATGATGCAGACGTCTCCCCGATCGGGAGTACAGGCAACACGTTTGAGCAAGCTCGTCTGACCGCCGAGCTGTTTTTCCCGGATACACGCTGCCCACAAGGCAGATTGAAGAAGCTGACCTGGCCTGAACGTCCAGTACAAGGGCGAGAAGTCTTGGCGAGCAATCCTCATGAAGCTTGTGGCCGACCCTTAAAATGTCGGCAGTGGCCTTAAGGTTTTCGCCGCTTCTCTTCGTTGTGACGCTATTGCGTAGCAGTTATTCAACACGACTACATGCAACAGACGCAGGACCCCGCCCGATAAGGCGGTCGAACGCTGACGTCCTGGTTTCGGTGCCAGGGATCAACTAACCGATGGGCTACCTGTATTAGCGAATCAACTTTGAAAGATCACCAATTGGTCAAGGGGCTTTATGATGAATCTGAACAATCAACCAACTATCGATGAACTGGCTCGTATCTTCGCTGCAAAGAAAGACAGCCACGACAACCATATTCTCTGGATCAGCAAGTGTGGCCAGGTTCATATCGACTGCCTGTCGCCGCACGCCCATGAAGCAGAGTTCGACCAGAACAACCAGAACCTGCTCGCCCGACTGAAGATGTACCGTCGCGGCCAGGGCTATGTCGGCAAGAAGGCCGCGGCCGACAAGGACTTCATCGGTAATGTTCTGCAAACCCTGAAACAGGCCTGGGCCTCGATGCAGAACCAGAACGAAGTTCGGGTGATTGACCGGTTCTACTGATTAAGATGAGTCATTACTGACTTATTGATAAACAAGGCCTGCTCCCGATAAGGAGCAGGCTTTTTTATGTTGGAATAAAAATCAACTGTGGGAGCGGGCTTGCAGCGGTCACAAGTTCCGCCATCTCAGCGTTTGACGCCCAGATCGACCTGGGTCATGCGACTACGAATGGTGAACACGCCATCACCCGAGAGAATCGCACTGCGAGCAAACAGGCGCCCGCTCTCCCAGTTCGAAAGCCCCAGCTCCGGCTTGTTCAACGCGTACTGGCCATCGACCCAACGGGTGATGCCATTGCCGACAAAAGGCGCGTTGACCGCGTTGTAGAAACGCTCCTGAGCCTCGGCATTTTCACTGATCAATGACACGGTGAATTGCGGGCTGTAGCGATTGAACAAGGCAATGGCATCGTCCAGGTTGTCGACGATCTTCAGGCTGACTTCCGGGGTTTCTTCCCATTCCCATTCACGGCCCAATTGGTCTTCCGGCAACGGCTCGGCCTGCACCTCGCTTTGATAGCCTTCGGCACGGTATACCTGGACCGTTGCAGCCAGCCAGTCTTGCGGCAGGTGCGACTCGCTGCCTTCAACGATATGCAGCTTGCAGCCCTGGCCCCGTGCGGTGCCGGCCTGCTTGAGTGCGTCGAGGAACAGCGGCACCAGTTCAGCGGCGCGGTCGCGGTGAATCAGGCAGACGTTCAGGGTGTTGCAGACCTTGCGGTCCAGGGAGTTGCGCACCACGGCGGCAAAGCGCGGGGCGTCGGCATCGGCGTTGGCGATCAGCCAGGCGCCACCGGTGCCGTGCAGGCTGACCGCCGTACCGGCCTGCTGCGCGATGCTGCCCAACTGACTGACGGCGCGACCCGAACCACGGGCCACTGCCAATGACAGGCGTCGGTCAGCGAACATCGCCCAACCGGCGGCGTGGTTGACACTTTCCACCAGCGACACGGCACCGGCCGGCAAATCGGCGTCGCTCAGCGCAGGGTTCAGTGCATGGGTGACGATCGCCTGGGCGGTGCCCAACGCATCACTGCCGATGCGCAGCACGGCGGTGTTGCCGGTACGCAATACACCGGCCGCGTCGGCAAACACATTCGGCCGGCCTTCGAAGACGAACGCGACGATGCCCAGCGGCGAGACCACTTGCTCGACTTTCCAGCCATCGTGTTCGACGCAACTGATCACCTTGCCACGACTGGCCGGTGCATCGCGCCAGGCGCGCAGGCCGGCGATCATGTCGCGACGCATGCGCTCATCGGCCAGCAACCGGGTGGTCGAACGACCGCGCGCCTTGGCCCGCTCGATGTCGGCCAGGTTGGCGGCTTCGATCAAGGCCCAGCATTGCGCGGTTTCCAGGCGTTGGGCAAACAGGTCGAAGAAGGCGCTGATGGCTTGATCGGACACTGCCGACAGCGCGGTGAATGCCGCCTGGGCGCGCTCGATCGCGACGTTGGCCGCTTGCTGGTCCGCCACGGGAATCAGCAGCAACTCGCCGCTGACCTGCTCCACCAGCAGGTGGTCACCGGGCTGGAAGCGTTGCGCCAGTTCGGGGCTGACGACAGTGACACGATTACCGGCGAAAGGGATTGGCGTGCCAGCGACTAGACGTTCGAGCGCAAGAGACATGAAGCGGTTTCACCATGCAGGGGGCGGCCAGAAAATGTATAGCAATTTCCCTGTGGGAGCGAGCCTGCTCGCGAATAGCGTCAGGTCAGTCGCATTGATGCTGCCTGACCTCCGCTATCGCGAGCAGGCTCGCTCCCACAGGGGGTAAGCGATGGCCGTTTACGTATCTCAGTGTATACAGCCCCACCCCAGACACACCCCGCACTCAAAACCCCGCCACAACGACACACCGCAGATACACCCCATTGATGAAATACGCCTGTCGATTGGCCAAGCCGATCAAAGCGCTCAACTCTCGGGGGTATGCCGTTGCCCCGCCGCCCTGACCTGAAAGAGAACTACGCCCATGAACACTTCCGTTTCTTCGGCCGTCAAAGGCCTGCACCTGAACCTCGACCGTGCCGGCGACTGGGTTGCCCCCCTGGCGCTGCGGGTGTTTCTCGCCTGGGAATTCTTCGAGTCCGGCCTGGAAAAATTCAACGGCCAGAACTGGTTCGCCGATATCCAGGAGCGCTTCCCGTTTCCGTTCGACCACCTTCCAGCGACGCTGAACTGGGAACTGTCGATGTGGGCCGAACTGATCTTCGCCCTGACCTTGCTGGTGGGCCTGGGCACACGTTTTTCGGCGCTGAGCCTGATGGTGGTGACCCTCGTCGCAACCGCCGCCGTCCATTGGCCCGCCGACTGGCACACTCTCAGTGAACTCGCCCAAGGCTATGCCATCAGCAACAAGGGTTACGGCAACTTCAAGCTGCCTTTGATCTATCTTGTGGCCCTCACGCCGCTGTTGCTGTCGGGTGGCGGCAAGCTCGGTATCGATGCGCTGCTGGCGCGTTGCTTCTGGCGACGCTGAAACGACAGCTGCAACGCCGACAAACAAAAAGGGGACTTCCATGAAGTCCCCTGTTTTTTTTCCCCGGAACTAACCCATCACCTCTTCCAGCCCGGTCTGTTCCGCCAGCTTTGGATGCGCGCTGCGCTCATGCACATGGGATTGCGGCGTGCGGTCAATCAGCAGGCTCAGCAGTTCCGGGCGGCTGTAGTGTCCACGGGAATCCATCATGCGCTTGCGCTTGTCGATCAGGCCCATGTCGAGGTCGGCGATCACCTCGCCCTCACCTTCATGCAACGAACCCAGCACCGAGCCATCCGGGCTGATGATCGCGGTGTAGCAACCGCCGGAGATCGGACCGATGGCGCAACCGGTGTCGGCCATGATCTGCGCCTGTTGCTCGGGGTACAGCCACGCCGTGGAGTTGACCACAAAGCACGCGGCCTCCAGAGCATGCTGACGAATGCTGACTTCCATTTGCGAGGCGAACAGCGGACCTGCAAACGACCCCGGGTACATGGCCGCATGGATCTGTTCGCCATCGGCCATCAAGGCATAACGGGCCAGCGGGTTGAAATGCTCCCAGCAGGCCAGTTGCCCGATGCGCCCTACCGCGCTGTCGACGGCCCGCAGGCCGGAGCCGTCGCCCATGCCCCAGATCATGCGCTCGTGGTAGGTCGGGGAAATCTTGCGGCGACGCTGGATCAGCGAGCCGTCGGCATCGAACAGCAACTGCGTGTTGTACAACGTGCCGCCATCGCGCTCGTTGACGCCGATGGACACGACCATCCCCGCTTGCCTGGCCGCAGCGCCGATGGCATCGGTGGCGTGCGAAGGCACGGTGACCGCCTGGTTCAGCAGCTTGAGGTGTTCGGCGGCCATTTCGAATGGCGACTGCACGTAGGAAAAGTACGGGTAGTACGGCACCACGGTTTCCGGGAATACGGCGAATTGCACACCCTGCTCGCCGAGTTCGAGAATCTTCTGCACCACTTTGTCGACGGTGCCTTCTCGGCTGTAAAGAACAGGGCTGATTTGTACGGCGGCGGCTTTGACGAGGGTCATGGCGGTGATCTCATTGAGGGAAAGGTTTCAACGAGATAAATATTACGTAAATAACATTAAGACCTGAATGTCGTATACACCACCTTTCAGGACATCACGATTCAGCCCCGACTGGCACGCTGAATCACCTGCGGCGGCTGCCCGAACGCACGAATAAAAGCGCGGCGCATCCGCTCCCGGTCACCAAAGCCGGTGTCCGTCGCTACCGCATCGATAGAGTGCCGTCCGGTTTCCATCATCAACCGGGCCGACTCCACCCGCAGGTTTTCGATGGCCTTGGCCGGAGACTGGCCGGTTTCGGCATGAAACACCCGGCTGAATTGCCGAGGGCTGAGATTGGCCGCACTGGCCAGCTCCTCGACCGACAGCGCGGACTTGAGATTCTGCCTGGCGTAATTCAGCGCGGCCTGTATGCGATCGGTCTTGGGGGCCAGCTCCAGCATCACCGAAAACTGCGACTGCCCGCCGGAACGCCGGTGATACACCACCAATTGCCGCGCTACCTTGCGTGCAACGTCGACGCCCAGATCGCTCTCTACCAGGGCCAGCGCCAGATCGACGCATGCGCTCATGCCGGCAGCCGTCCAGACGTTGCCGTCGTTGATGAAGATCCGGTCTTCCTCGACCTTCACGTTCGGGTACGCCTTGCGAAAGGCCGACACATGCGCCCAGTGGGTGGTCGCCCGCCGACCATCAAGCAAACCGGCCTGGGCCAAGGCAATCGCCCCCGTGCAAATCGAGCCCAGACGCCGGGTGCCGTGGCTGGCGCGACGCAGAAACTCCAACATGCCCGGCGTGGTCGGGCGGATGAGGTTGTCGCCCAGGACCAGCAGCGTATCGAACGCGCGCTGGTCGAACGCTTCGGTCTGCACTGCAAAACCGGCGGACGTTTGCACCAGGCCACCCGGCTCGGACAGCAATGCAATGCGGTACAACGGCTCGTCGCCGGCGCTATTGGCCAACTCGAAGGCGGCACACATGGCCAGGCCCAGAACCTGGAAGCCGGGGTAAACAATGAGTCCGATCTGGTGCATGGCGATATGACCCTAAACGTGGCATGCCTGATTTTCAGGCCAGAAGACTTGTACTCTAACCCGAACAGCAGGCGCCGGGCATCAGGGCGGAGCACCTCGCGCGTTGGCCGATAGCGACGGATAATCAGGTGGTTTCCATCCCACCGAGGAATTGCAGGATGTCACTGACTCTTTATTTCCATCCGCTCTCGTCGTTCTGCCACAAAGCGCTGATCGCTCTCTATGAACTGGGAATCGAGTTTGAAAAAAGGGTCATAGACCTGGGTAACGAGGCTGACCGGGCCGAGCTTCAAGCGCTGTGGCCGATCGGCAAGTTTCCGGTGCTGCGCGATCACGCCCGGCAAAAGGATGTGCCGGAGTCGAGTGTGATCATTGAGTACCTGGACCGGCTTCATCCCGGCCAGGTGCATCTGGTTCCGGACGACTGGGAAACCGCGCTGGAGGTGCGTCTGTGGGATCGTTTTTTCGACCTGCACATCCAGGTGCCGATGCAGAAGATCGTCGCTGACAGAATCAATGCCGCAAACGGCGACCTGACCCGCGAACGCGCCGCGCTAATGACGGCGTACGGCATGCTTGAACGTCAGCTGGCGGCAAGAACCTGGGTCGCCAGCCCCACGTTCAGCATGGCCGACTGTGCTGCCGCCCCGGCACTGTTCTACGCCAGCACCCTCGTCCCCTTTCCCGGCGATCATCGCCACTTGAGTGCTTATTTCGACAGGTTGACCCAAAGGTCCTCGGTCAAGCAGGTCATCGACGAGGCAAGGCCGTATTTTTCCTGGTACCCGTTTGCCGAGGCCATCCCGGAGCGCTTTCGGTAGTGGCGCCAGCGCGACCGGGCAACGGGAGGCAAAAAACCAACGAGTCAACGAATAATAACCGTCGGTCGAGTGTTTTCTGATTATGCAGGAATAAAAAAATGGCAGGGGCGGCTGGATTCGAACCAACGCATGGCAGGATCAAAACCTGCTGCCTTACCGCTTGGCGACGCCCCTGTATCTGTTGCGTTGAGTGCCTGGCACTCGCTTTCTTGAGTGGCAACAAGACCTGTTGCCTGCTCTCGCGGCTGGTTCCCTGAGGGCCGCTGCAAGAGTGGGCGCAAATTTACCAACTTTTTCCTCGTCTGGGAAGCCCAAACAAAAAAAATTGTTCATTAAAACAGGCGCTTAGTGTTGAGCCGGATCTCGGGGATTTATCGGCGCACATTCAGCCCGAACAGCTCTGCTACGCTTTTCTTTACTCGAATTGAATCGGGAATCGTTTATGCAACACCCTTCCCTTGCCATTTGAGGGCGCCAAAAGTGAAAGGCAAATTAATGGGGGCCGCTGCAACCCTTCTGGTACTCGGGACCGCGGTTTATGGGTTGAACACCTGGGAGCACATCCAGAACCAGCGACAGGAAGCGGTCTGCAAGGCCGCCCGGGAGCACCTGAATGACCTGGAAACCCAAGCGCGAGCCTTGGCCTCCGGGTTGACGGTCGAAGCCTATGCCGAAGCCGAAAAAGCCGAGGCCGGCCAGTTGGTCCTGGCACTCGATACCGCCAGGAATGAAGCCGAGGTCGATGCCGTCATCGACAAGCACGCCGCTGCCATCGAGGCGCAGATAACGGCCGAGGAGGCTGAGGTCCAGTCCCGAGGCGAACAACCCTTCCTCGGTCAGGAACTGAAAAGGCAACGCATCCCGACCGACGTCAAACAGGAATTCAAACGAGCTGAAAAGGCCGTCGCCGATACCTGTAAATAGTGTCGACCGCCAGCTCCAGGTTTATCGTCAGCGTCTGGAATTCAGCAAAAGAGGTTTCGGCTGGAACAGGTGAGCGCGCCATTGCAGCGCACTCACCGGTCACTCAGTGCGGCGCGCGCGGGATGGTCTTGAGCAGGTCTTCGGGGCTGATGTGCCCCACCACGCTGCCCGGTTGCGGCAGGTTGAGGATGTGGCCTTTCATCTTGCCGATGATGTGCATCTCACAAGGCTTGCAGTCGAACTTCAACGTCAGCACTTCATCGCCGTGTATCAGCTGCATCGGTGCAACCTTGGTGCGCACGCCAGTCACGCCCTTGGCCTGTTTCGGGCACAGGTTGAAGGAGAAACGCAGGCAGTGCTTGGTGATCATCACCGGCACCTCGCCGGTTTCCTCGTGGGCCTCGTAGGCCGCGTCGATCAGCTTGACGCCGTGGCGGTGATAGAAGTCGCGGGCCTTCTGGTTGTAGACGTTGGCCAGGAAGGACAGGTGCGACTCCGGGTACACCGGCGGCGGCGTGGTCTCGGCCTTACGGCTGCCACGCGGGTGGGCGGCGATCCGCGCTTCGGTCAAGGCGTCGATCACTTCACGGCGCAGGGCCTTGAGCTGCGAGTTGGGGATGAAGTACGCCTGCGGCGCGTCCAGCTTGATGTCGATGGCGTGGTACTGCGTGGTACCCAGTTGGCCGAGCAGATCCTGCAATTGCTCCAGCGCCTGTTCCGGCTTGTTGGCGGCACCGAACGGGCCGGACAGGGTGACGCTGGCGCTGATGCCCTCTTCGCTGGTAGCGGTCAGTTCCAGTTGCTCTTCACGCAGGTAAGCGACCCAGTTCAGGGCAATTCGACGCTCGGCGGAGGTCTTTTGCAGCGCCTGTTGCCAGTTGTGATCAAGGTTGCGATTCAGCGGATGATTGGGGCGCAGCTTGTACATCCCCTCCGGCATCTCGTTGGGCTCGACGCGATAGCGATAACGCTTCTCGCCGTCCTCCTCGAATTCGCCTTTGGGTTCGGCGATGTTGGCGCGGAAACCCACCACTTCACGCTTGACCAGCACATTGAGGCCGTCGCCGTTGGACAGCGGTTCGTGCGTGACAACCTGCATGTCGCGCTTGGCGACTTTTTCGACCACACCCACCGGCAGACCGGTGAAGGTCGGCGAATCAAAGGCGCCAATGTCGATCTTGCGGTCAGTGACGAAGTAATCGGTGCTGCCACGGTGGAAGGTTTTTTCCGGGTCGGGCAGGAAGAAGTGCGCGGTGCGGCCGCTGGAGGCACGGGCCAGGTCCGGGCGGTCTTCGAGCACGGCGTCGAGGCGCTGACGGTAGTAGGCGGTGATGTTTTTCACATAGCCCATGTCCTTGTAGCGGCCTTCAATCTTGAACGAGCGCACGCCGGCCTCGACCAGGGCGCGGATGTTGGCGCTCTGGTTGTTGTCCTTCATCGACAGCAGGTGCTTTTCGTAGGCGATCACCCCACCTTTTTCGTCCTTGAGGGTGTACGGCAGACGGCAGGCCTGGGAGCAGTCGCCACGGTTGGCGCTGCGCCCGGTTTGCGCATGGGAAATGTTGCACTGGCCGGAAAACGCCACGCACAACGCACCATGGATAAAGAACTCGATGGCTGCGTCGGTTTCGTCGGCGATGGCGCGGATCTCCTGGAGATTCAGCTCACGGGCCAGCACCAGTTGCGAGAAACCGGCCTGATCGAGAAACTTCGCTCGCTCCAGGGTGCGGATGTCAGTCTGGGTACTGGCGTGCAGCTCGATCGGCGGAATGTCCAGCTCCATCACCCCCAGGTCCTGGACGATCAGCGCATCGACGCCGGCGTCGTACAACTGATGGATCAGCTTGCGGGCCGGTTCCAGTTCGTTGTCGTGCAGGATGGTATTGATGGTGGTGAACACCCGGGCGTGGTAGCGACGGGCGAACTCCACCAATTGGGCGATATCACTCACTTCGTTGCAGGCATTGTGGCGGGCGCCGAAGCTCGGGCCACCGATGTAGATGGCATCGGCGCCATGCAGGATGGCCTCGCGGGCGATGGCGACATCGCGGGCAGGGCTGAGCAATTCCAGGTGATGTTTGGGCAAAGACATAGTTTTTTTAGTCAGGCTTGTCACGGTCGAGGCGTGCATTGTAGCGGCGAAACGCCTGACCGGCACCCGTATGCTGCCAGGTGGTGCTTCGAGCAGGCCTGGCATGCCTCATCCCCTGTGGGAGCGGGCTTGCTCGCGAAAGCGCTGGGTCAGTCAACACTTGTGCCAGCTGACACGCCGTCTTCGCGAGCAAGCCCGCTCCCACAGGGTTTTGTGTATGTCTGACTGAGATCAGGCCTTGGCCGCCATCGCGGTCACTTCCACGCGCATGCCTTCAACCGCCAACGAGGCAACCCCGACAGCAGCACGCACCGGCCATGGTTTGGCGAAGTAGCGCTTGTAGACCTCGTTGAACGCGGCGCGGTCGGCCATGTCGGTGAGGTAGATGGTCAGGTGCATCACGCGGTCCATGGAACTGCCGGCTCGCTCCAGCGCGACCTTCAGCGCTTGCAGGGTGCATTCGCTTTGCAGGGTGATGTCGCCCAGTTCCAGGCTGCCGTCGGCGCGGGTGGGGATCTGGGTGGAGACCAGCACACCGCCGAAACCGACAACGTCGGAGGAAATCGAATCCGCATCAGGATCAGGGGTGAAGGTCAGGTCGTGGTTTGCCATGAGGACTCTCTTGCTTGAGGTGGTGAGGCAGGCGCCTTTTGCGCGGCCAGTTTACAGGGCCATTGGCGGCGCGTCGCTAATCCAGACCGGACGGCTGCTGGTGACCGGTGGCCTGCCGGTACTGGCGCGGGGTGAAACCGGTCAATGCCTTGAACTGCCGGGTGAACGCACTGTGGTCGGTATAGCCGCATTGCAGGGCGACCTCGGTGATCGGCATATCGGTGTGGAGCAGTCGATGCGCGTGTTCCAGGCGAACCTTCTGGATCATCTGCCGTGGCGTCAGGTGAAACACGCGCTTGCAGTAGCGTTCCAGTTGCGCCACGGAAATTCCGGCGATGCGCGTCAACTCGCCCAGGGTGACGCGCCGGTTGAAATGCGCGCGAATGTGTTCGTCCACTGCCGCCAGGCGCTGGTACGCCGGGTGCGTGTCACTGGCCGATTGCAGGTCGACCGAGATGCCCGCCAGACCGATGATTTCATTGCGGCGGTTATACAAGGGGCGCTTATGGGTCAGGCACCAGCCCGGCTCGCGGCTGCCGTACAGATGCAACTCCAGCTGGTCTTCCAGCACCAGCCCCTGCTCCAGCACCCGCCGGTCCTGCTCGGTGTAACCAGGCCCCAGTTGCTCCGGGAACACCTCGGCGCTGGTTTTACCCAATAGCGGCTGGAGCTGCTTCAAGCCACAGCGTTGCACCAGCGTGCGGTTGGCCATGACATAGCGCGCCTGGACATCCTTGATAAAGATCGCCGCATTCGGAATGACATCCAGCATGGGCAGCAAAAGCGCGACACCTGCCAGCAGTTGCTCGATGGATTCGGGGCGGTTCGAGTCGTCGCCCTGACAAAACAGCGCAAACGCATCCTGAGTCATCTACCCGTCTCTCCCAATGATCGGTATCTGCCCATTGTGCTGATTTCGTCATCGACACCCAAGGAAAACATCAATCGCGGGCACGCCGCCAAGTTCACTCTATGGCCACCGCCCTCCTCGGCAAAACCGACCGGGGCGTCTTGAAGTGCACACCTGCCTATCCAATAACTCACAAGAAGGCGATGCCATGTCAGGCCAAGGCAAGTTCAAAAAACAACTTTCGTTGATAGACCTTACGTTTATCGGACTGGGGGCCATCTTCGGTTCCGGCTGGTTGTTCGCAGCCAGTCACGTGTCCGCCATCGCGGGGCCGGCGGGGATCTTTTCCTGGCTGCTGGGCGGTTTTGCGGTGCTGCTGCTGGGCATCGTCTACTGTGAACTCGGCGCAGCGCTGCCCCGTGCCGGCGGTGTGGTTCGCTACCCGGTTTACTCCCACGGCCCGTTGCTGGGTTACCTGATGGGCTTCATCACGCTGATCGCGTTTTCCAGCCTGGTGGCCATCGAGGTGGTCGCCGCGCGCCAGTATGCCGCTGCGTGGTTTCCCGCATTGACCCAGGCCGGTTCCAGCAATCCAACGGCGCTTGGCTGGCTGGTCCAGTTCGGCCTGCTGTGCCTGTTCTTCATGCTCAATTACTACAGCGTGAAAACGTTCGCCAAGGCCAACAACTTGATCAGCATGTTCAAGTTCATCGTGCCGCTGCTGGTGATCGGCGTGCTGTTCACCTTCTTCAAACCGGAGAACTTCCAGTCCCAGGGCTTCATGCCGTTCGGGCTGTCAGGTGTCGAGATGGCGGTGTCCGCCGGCGGCATTATCTTCGCCTACCTGGGGTTGACGCCGATCATCTCGGTGGCCAGCGAAGTGAAGAATCCACAACGCACCATTCCGATTGCACTGATCCTTTCCGTACTGCTGTCCACCGCCATCTATGTGTTGTTGCAAGTGGCGTTCCTCGGCGGCGTGCCTACCGAAATGCTCGCCAACGGTTGGGCCGGCGTGGCCAAGGAACTGGCCCTGCCCTACCGCGACATCGCCCTGGCATTGGGTGTGGGCTGGTTGGCTTATCTGGTGGTGGCCGACGCGGTGATCTCCCCCAGCGGTTGCGGCAACATCTACATGAACGCAACACCGCGGGTGATCTACGGCTGGGCGCAGACCGGCACCTTCTTCAAGATCTTCACGCGCATTGACGAAAAGTCCGGCATCCCGCGTCCGGCGCTGTGGCTGACCTTTGCCCTGTCGGTGTTCTGGACCTTGCCTTTCCCTTCGTGGGAAGCGCTGATCAACGTGGTCTCCGCCGCGCTGGTATTGAGCTACGCCGTCGCCCCAGTGTCCGTGGCTGCCCTGCGCCGCAATGCGCCCGACATGCCGCGCCCATTCAAGGTCAAGCGCATGGGTGTCCTCGGCCCGGTGTCGTTCATCATCGCCGCGCTGATCGTCTACTGGTCTGGCTGGAGCACCGTGTCCTGGCTACTCGGTCTACAGATCCTGATGTTCGTGGTGTACCTGCTGTGTGGACGTTTCGTGCCGACCCAACACCTGAGCCTGGCCCAACAAGTGCGCTCTTCGGCATGGCTGATCGGCTTCTACGCCGTGACTATCGTGCTGTCCTGGCTCGGCAGCTTCGGCGGCATGGGCGTACTCACCCATCCCTTCGACACAGTGGTCGTGGCGGCCTGCGCGATGGGCATCTACTACTGGGGCGCGGCCACCGGCGTGCCGGCGCATCTGGTTCGCCTGGAAGCCGAGGACGGTGAAGAAGAAGCCGATCCCGTCTACAGCGGCACGACCACAGGCCAGCGTCCGATCGGTGTATCCGCCCAGACCTCTCGCTGAAATTCAGGCCAGCAAAGCCTGCGTGTTCCTCAAATGGAAAGGTTTATGAAAAAAGTACATGTCATTGATTCCCACACCGGCGGCGAACCGACTCGCCTGGTGATGTCGGGCCTGCCCCAGTTGCCCGGCCGGACCATGGCCGAGAAGCGCGATGCCCTGCGCGAGCAGCATGACCAATGGCGTCGCGCCTGCCTGCTGGAGCCCCGTGGCAACGATGTGCTGGTGGGGGCGCTGTATTGCGAACCGGTGTCGCCGGATGCCACTTGCGGTGTGATCTTCTTCAACAACGCCGGCTACCTCGGCATGTGCGGTCACGGCACCATCGGCCTGGTCAACTCGCTGCATTACCTGGGGCATATCCAGCCCGGCGAGCACAAGATCGATACGCCGGTCGGCCCCGTCAGCGCCACGCTGCATGAGGACGGCAACGTCACCCTGCGCAATGTGCCCGCCTACCGCTACCGCCAACAGGTGCCGGTCGAAGTGCCGGGGCATGGCCGCGTGTACGGCGACATCGCCTGGGGCGGCAACTGGTTTTTCCTGGTGTCCGACCACGACCAGTCCTTGCAGATGGACAACGTCGAGTTCCTCACCGAGTACACCTGGGCAATGCTCAAGGCCCTCGAGGCCCAGGGCATCCACGGTGAAGACGGCGCGCTGATCGACCACATCGAACTGTTTGCCGACGACGAATCGGCCGACAGCCGCAACTTCGTCATGTGCCCGGGCAAGGCCTACGACCGCTCGCCCTGCGGGACCGGTACCAGCGCAAAACTGGCGTGCCTGGCGGCTGACGGAAAACTGGCCGCCGGTGAACGCTGGGTCCAGGCCAGCATCACCGCCAGCCAATTTGTCGGCAGCTACGAATGGGAAGGCGAACACATCATCCCTTTCATCACCGGCCGCGCCTACATGACCGCCGACAGCACCTTGCTGATCGACGAACAGGATCCCTTTGCGTGGGGCATTTGAGCCCCACGCCTTTTCCCTGACCAAATCTGAATGAACGCCTCAAGGAGTGACAACAAAATGAGCGACAACATTTTCACTGGCTGCATCCCTGCACTGATGACCCCATGCACCGCCGAGCGCAAGCCGGACTTCGACGCGCTGGTGGCCAAGGGTCGCGAGCTGATCGACATTGGCATGAGCGCCGTGGTGTATTGCGGTTCCATGGGCGACTGGCCGCTGCTGACCGAAGCCGAGCGTCAGGAAGGCGTGGCACGCCTGGTGGCCGCCGGTGTTCCGACCATCGTCGGCACCGGTGCCGTCAACAGCCGCGAAGCGGTGTCCCATGCGGCACACGCGGCCAAAGTCGGTGCCCATGGCTTGATGGTCATCCCTCGCGTGCTGTCTCGCGGCGCTTCGGCCACCGCGCAAAAAGCCCATTTCGCCGCGATCCTCAAAGCCGCTCCAGGCCTGCCGGCGGTGATCTACAACAGCCCTTACTACGGCTTCGCCACCCGCGCCGACCTGTTCTTCGAACTGCGCCGCGAGTACCCGAACCTGATCGGCTTCAAGGAGTTCGGCGGTGCCGCCGACCTGCGCTACGCCGCCGAACACATCACCTCCAGGGACGATGACGTGACCCTGATGGTCGGTGTCGACACCCAGGTGGTCCATGGCTTCGTCAACTGCAACGCCACCGGCGCCATCACCGGCATCGGCAACGCGCTGCCACGCGAAGTGTTGCGCCTGGTGGCCTTGAGCAAACAAGCGGCCAAGGGCGATGCCAAGGCGCGTCGTCAGGCGCGGGAACTGGAATCGGCACTGGCGATGCTGTCGTCCTTCGATGAGGGTTGCGACCTGGTGCTCTACTACAAGCACCTGATGGTGCTCAATGGCGACAAGGAATACACCCTGCACTTCAACGAGACCGATGCGCTCAGCGATGCCCAGCGTCGTTATGCCGAGAACCAGTACGCGCTGTTCCGCCAGTGGTACGAGCAGTGGTCGGCCGAGCAGGACTTCGCCTGATATTCAACCTGTACAGCGGCGTGCCAATGCGCGCCGCCTTTATTTTCGCCCACGGCGGTACCGCGTTTTTTCGCAAACGCCCACCCTCTTTTTTTCAGGAAATATCATGACTCTGACAGGCAACATGTTGATCGGCCAGCAGGCCATCACCGGCAACCGCGAAGCGATCCGCGGCATCGATCCCACCACGGATCTACCTCTTGAACCGGTCTATCACGGTGGCAGCGGCGAACACGTCGAACAGGCCTGCGTCCTGGCGTGGAGTGCCCTGGACAGCTACCGCGCGACGTCCCTGGACGCCCGCGCCGAATTCCTCGAAACCATCGCCAGCGAAATCGAAGCCCTGGGCGATGAATTGATCGACCGTGCCGTGGCCGAGACCGGCTTGCCACGCCCGCGTATCCAGGGTGAACGGGGCCGCACTTGCCAGCAGCTGCGCACCTTTGCCCGCACCGTGCGTGCCGGTGAGTGGCTGGATGTACGGGTCGACAGCGCGCTGCCGGAGCGTCAGCCCCTGCCCCGCCCGGACCTGCGTCAGCGTCAGGTGCCGCTCGGCCCGGTGGCGGTGTTCGGCGCCAGCAACTTTCCCCTGGCCTTCTCCGTCGCCGGCGGTGACACCGCGTCGGCGCTGGCCGCCGGTTGCCCGGTGATCGTCAAGGCCCATGGCGCGCACCCCGGCACCAGCGAGCTGGTGGGCCGAGCCCTGGCCCGTGCGGTCAAACTGTGCGGGTTGCATGAAGGCGTGTTTTCGCTGTTGTTCGGCTCCGGCCGCGAAGTGGGCATCGCCCTGGTCACCGATCCGCGCATCAAGGCCGTGGGTTTCACCGGCTCGCGCAGCGGTGGCATCGCCTTGTGCAACGCGGCCCAGGCGCGTCCCGAGCCGATCCCGGTGTATGCGGAAATGAGCTCGATCAACCCGGTCTTGCTGTTCCCGGCAGCCCTGCAATCGCGAGCCGAAGCACTGGCGCAAGGCTTCGTCGCCTCCCTCACCCAAGGCGCCGGCCAGTTCTGCACCAACCCGGGTCTGGTGATTGCCCGCCAAGGCCCGGACCTTGACCGTTTCATCCAGTCGGCTGCGCAACTGCTACAGCGCAGCCCGGCACAGACCATGCTCACCCCCGGTATTTTCAAGGCCTACGAGGCCGGCGTCGGCGCGCTGGCCGAGCACGCCCACGCGAAAACAGTGGCCGTCGGCTTGAAGGGCGAAACCCCGAACCAGTGCCAGACCCACCTGTTCGTCACCCAGGCCAGTGAATTTCTCGCCGACCCGGCGTTGCAGGCAGAAATGTTCGGCGCCGCGTCGCTGATCGTGCAATGCGCCAACGACGAGCAAATCCGCCAGGTCATCGAACACCTGGAAGGCCAGTTGACCGCCACCCTGCACCTGGACGATGCCGACGTGGAGAGCGCCAGGGCCTTGCTGCCGACTCTGGAGCGCAAGGCCGGACGCCTGTTGGTCAATGGCTGGCCGACCGGGGTCGAGGTGTGCGATGCCATGGTCCATGGCGGCCCGTTCCCGGCGACGTCCGATGCGCGCACCACCTCGGTCGGCACCGCCGCCATTCTGCGTTTCCTGCGTCCGGTCTGCTATCAGGACTTCCCGGACGCCTTGTTGCCGGCCGCGCTCAAGCACGGCAACCCATTGCAGTTGCGTCGCCTGCTCGACGGCCAGAGAGAAGCCTAGGCCATGTCCAACGACTCCCTTTTCAACAGCCCCAATGCAGTGTCGGACGTTGCCGTGATCGGCGCCGGGATCATCGGCGTCGCCTGCGCCCTGCGCCTGGCGCGCCAGGGCCGGCGGGTGGTGGTCATCGATCAGCAGGAGCCCGGTCGTGGCGCCTCGTTCGGCAATGCCGGGCACCTGGCCACCGAGCAGGTGTTCCCCATCGCCGACCTGTCGATCCTCAAACGCCTGCCCGCCATGCTCATGGACCCGATGGGCCCGCTGCGCCTGGACTGGAAATACATGCCCCGGGCCCTGCCCTGGTTCGCACGCCTGTTGCTCAACCTGCGACCGGCGCCGTTCCAGCGCACCGTGGCCGGCATCCGCGCGCTCAATGAAAGCAGCCTGGGGGCCTGGCACCGGTTGCTGGAGACTATCGACCGCCCCGGGTTGCTCAAGGAAGACGGCTCGTTGCTGGTGTTCGAGCGCGCCGACTCGCAACAGGCCATCGAAGCGCTACAGGCGCGCATGCGCCAGCAACAAGTGCCGGTGGATTTCTGGCGGGCCAAGGCGGTACGCGATGCGGCGCCGCAACTCAGCGAGCAGCTCCGGGGCGGATTGTTCTTCCCGCGCACCGGGCATTTTCTCGATCCCTTCCAGGTGGTCGGCGAACTGGTGCACGCGGCCAAAAGCAGCGGCGTGCAGTTCCTCAAGCAGCGGGTCGAGGGTGGGCAATTGAATGAAAGCGGCGTGTCGTTGATCACTGATCAGGGCCGCCTCAGCAGTCGACAGGTGCTGGTTGCCTGTGGCGCCCATTCCGCCAAGCTCACCGCCGCGCTGACCGGCAAGAAGGTGCCGCTGGACACCGAGCGCGGCTATCACCTGATGCTGCCCCACGAACACGGGCGCTTGCCGTTCGCCGTCACCTCGCTGGAGCGCAAGTTCATCATGACGCCGATGGCAGACGGGCTGCGCCTGGCCGGCACCGTCGAGTTCGCCGGTCTCGACTGCCCACCGACCATGGAACGCGCCTGGCAGTTGCACCGCCTGAGCAAAGGCCTGTTCAAGCGTGAACTGAGTGCCGAAGCCGCCACACCGTGGATGGGTTTCCGGCCGTCCTTGCCCGACTCCCTGCCAATCATCGACCGGGTGTGCGACGGCAAGGTCCTGCTCGCCTTCGGTCATCAGCATCTGGGGTTGACCCAGGCGGCGGTCACGGCGGAAATGATCGCGCAAATGGCCTCGCCCTTGACTGGCACCCAGCCCCACAGCCTGCCGGCGACTGCGCCATACAGGCTGGATAGATTCTGAATGAACCCACCGAAAACCTTCTGATCAGGACGCTAGCGCACCTCGATCAGAAGGTCTTGCTGGCGCTGACCACAACGGTGGCGGTGCACACGTCGCCATAGCCGTAGTAGCTCGTGCACTCGTGCGCGGAAAGATCGGTGTCGATGTAGGCCACCGCCCAGTCGACGCCCACGGCGCTATGGGTCAGCCGGGCCTCCCACTCGTGATAGTCGCCGCGGGCATCGCCGTTACCGGCAATGAACACGTCATCCTTGAAATCGAATCGGCCATAGCGCACCTCCAGCCCCGTGTCCGCCGGTAGCGCGTAGCTGTAGCCCAGCCAGGTGTAGAGCGTGTCCTGGTCCTTGCCCACGAAAGTCTGCAAATCGTTGGAGTAGTAACTGGCAAACTTGAAGCCATAGGCTTTGACGATGGCGTAGACCTCGCTCTGGTTGAAGTCCGATTGCCTGGCGTAGGTGTACTTGAGGTAGCCCAGGTCGAGGCTGACGTCATCGGTGATCTGCTTGAAGAAGCCCGCGTAGAAATCCTGCTCCAACCGGGTTTTATAGTTCAGGCCGAAATCGACATTGGAGGTCCAGACCCCGGCGTAGGCACCACTGCTGTGCAGCAGTGTGGCGTCCAGTTGCGCCGCCGGGTCGCCCAGAGTCAGTGACAAGCCACGGCTGCGGTAGTCGCTGACCACCGCCGGTTTGAGCATCAGTTGAAAGTCATCGTTCAGCGTAATGGCGTGGGCGGCCAGCGGCAAAAAAGTGCAGGCGACAAACAGGGTCAATGCAGGGCGATGCATGTTTCAGGTCCTTTCTTATTATTGAGTTGGCAAGGCTTCGCCCTCCCCTTGCCGGCAGGGCAAAGGGTGGGCGAACAGGGAGGGGTTACGGGCGGCTGTAGACTTCGCGGCCGGCGAAGTAAGTCTTGAGCACTTGGGTGTCGGCCAGTTGCGTTTCCGGCGCGCTGAACACATCGCGATCGACAACGATCATGTCGGCTTGCTTGCCAGGGGTCAGCGTACCGATCTGCTGCTCCAGGCCAATGGTTTTCGCGGCGTTGCGGGTGTAGGCGTTGAACATGGTTTCGCGGTCGATGGCTTCTGCCTGGTTCAGCACACCCTTGGGGCCTTTGCGGCTGATGGCTTGCCCGATCGCTTTCCACGGATCCGGTGTCGACACCGGCCAGTCGCTGGCCCCGGAGATAGTCGCGCCGTTCTTGAGCAACGAACGCGCCGGGTACATGAACTGGAATTGCATGGCATTGATGTAAGGCTGCAGCAGATCGATGCTCAGCTCGTCTGCCGATGCCCAGTAAAGCTGCATCGATGCGATGACGTTGAGCGGCTTGAACCGGGTGAATTCCTTGGGGTTGACCATCTGCAAGTGGGTGATGGAGTGGACCACTTTGTTGTGCCCTTCGCGGCGCGCCTGCTCGATGCCATTGAGGCTTGCTCGCACCGCACGATCACCGATGGCATGCACATGCACCAGCCAGCCGCGGGCATCGGCAGCGCCCACCAATTCGCCGAAGTGCGCCGGGTCGATCAGCAATTCGCCGCCCTTGAGCGAGTTCTTGTAGGGCGACAGCAACGATGCGGTTTGTGCCGGAAACTCGGCGACGCCGTCGGCAAACACCTTGATGCCCGGCAGGCTGAGATTGTCGACGTCGGCGAACTGTTGGCGGACCTGCTCCATGACCTCAAGGTCGGCGGGTTTGCTCTTGGGGTTGACGACCATCAAGGCCGCCACGTGCATACGCAGTTCGCCCTTGTCCGCCAACGCCTTGTAGGCCGGCAGCACCCCGACATTTTTCACCGTGGGCTTGAAGTCGAACAACGCATCCCCGGGCACCGCGTTGGCCGCCGGGTCCATCAGGGCCGTCACGCCCAGGCTGTGGTAAAGATCGCGGGCAGCTTCGGCTGCGCCGATCAATTGCTCAAGACTGGCGGGCGGCAGCTGCGACATCACCGCCGACAGACCGGCATCGGCGACGAAACCATTGGGGGTGTTGTTGTCATGGTGGCCGATGGTCGCCACCGCTTCGCCAGTGAGTGCCTTGACCCGCTCGGCATCGATACCGGCGCGTTTGAGCAGGGCCTTGTTGGCCCAACCGGTGTGGTAATCCCAACCGACGAACAATATCGGCGTGCCTGCCCACTCGCCCTGGTTGAAGCGCTTTTCAAACTCCGCCACCTGGCTCCAGTAGGTCGAGGGTGTTCCACCGACGACCAGGATGTCGCCATGCCGTGCCTTGCCGTTGTCGCGCCACTCGCGCAGGCGCTGCTCCAGTTCGTCGAACGGCAGCATTTGCGTCTCAAGGTCGGCGGACTTGAGCTTCATCCCACCAAACACCGCGTGGCTGTGGGTGTCAATAAGGCCGGGCATCAACACCTTGCCCTGCAAGTCGATGACTTGCGTGCCGGGGTCCTTGAGAGCCAGCACCTCGGCGTCGCTGCCGACCTTGACGACTTTTCCGTCCTCCACGGCCACTGCCTGTTGCAGGGCCTTGCCTTGCTCGGCGGTAAAGACTTTGCCGTTATGCAAAATCAGATCGGCGGCCGCCATGCTTTCCATAGAGGAAAGACCAATAGCCATGGCCAATGCCGACTGGAGTACTCGCTTCATCGTCCCGCACCTTTTTCTTGTAAGAATGCCGAGAGACTAGCGAACCGGGCGGCAGTAAAGAATACTCGGCCCACGCAACACATACTTTCCAAACAGGAAACACTGCATGGACCAACTCAGCGCCATCGCGATGTTTGTCGAAACCGCCGACCAGGGCAGTTTCACCCGCGCCGCCTCGCAATTGGGCAAGACCACCTCGGCCCTGACCCGGGCCATCACCCACCTGGAGGAGGAATTGGGCACGCGCCTGTTCGAGCGTTCCACGCGACGCATCGCGCTGACCGAGGCCGGGGAGATTTTCCTCGCCAGTTCACGGCAAGTGCTCACGCAACTGGAGCAAGCCCGAGAGGACATCGACCAGTTGCAGCGGGAAATGTATGGCCTGCTGCGCGTGACCGCCCCACCCTCGTTCGCGCCGGCCTTTCTCAATGCGGTGTGCTGTCGCTTTCTCGAGCGCTACCCGCAGATGCGCCTGGACGTGGTGCTGAGCGATGAGTTCGTCGACCTGGTCGAAGGCCGGTTCGACCTGGCGGTGCGAGACGGCCCGGTGGAACTGCCCGACCTGATCACCCGCCCACTGACCGCCAACCGCATCCTCTTGTGCGCCAGCCCCCGCTACTTGCAACGCAACCCGCTGGAGGTTCAACCCCACACGTTCAATCAACATGACTGGCTGCTGTTTCGCCACCCGGCCCTGAACCCGCATTACTGGTGGTTGGAGCACGAAGGCGAACGCAAACGAATCCCCCAGCCGATACCCCGGCTGAGCAGCGACAACTATGACTTCCTGTTCGGCGCCCTGCTGGCCGGCCGGGGTTTGCAGTTCTGCCCGCAGTGGAGCGCCGCGCCCTACCTCAGGCGCGGCGAACTGGTGCAACTGCTACCGGACGCCGACCTCGACCCTGAGCAGTTCGGCCGGAAAATCCATGTGATTTACCCGGCGCACCGACGCCACACGCGCAAGCATCAGGCGTTCATCGAGTGCCTGAACGAGTACCTGGACGAGCAGGCCTTGCATTGAGGCGGGCATCCGGCCAGTCAAACCGTGCTTTGGTCATTGCAAGGGCGAGAACGTTGCAGGCAGGTAGATCGTCGAGCGCATGTCACGCAGTTGCGGGCCGGAGTTTTCCGGCGGCCAGACGCCGTCGGCAACCGCCTGGGTGCGCACCTGCAAGCGTTGTTCAAGGGTGGTCCATGGCCAGATGTGCAGATAGCGCGGCAACGAACCGTCAGTGGCATAAAACGCCGCGTACACCGGTGAATACTGTTCGGCGGTTCGCGCTTCGATGGCTTTGCTCCAGCCGTCGAGGGTGGGTTGCAAGCCGCTGCTGACCAGGTCGTAGACGCGCAGTTCATAGAACGGACCGTGCCGGCCTGCGCTCAAGGGTTGGAGGAAGGGAAACAGCGTGTAGTTTTCGATGCGCAGATCGGTGATGAACTCGTTGATGCCAAACGCCCCGCCCCCCAGCAGGAAACGCTCGCGCTCGGCTTGCCGCAGGTTTTCGTCCTCATAGCCACGCAGCACGGCAATCTGGTTCAACTGGCCGATCTCCGAAGCCCAGCAGCCCATTAACACCCCGCCGACTTCCGGCTTCGCCAACTCAGCCTCGATGCGTACCAGCGCATCGACCATCGTGCGCACTCGCACGGTAAAAGTGATCAGTTCAAACAAACGCATAACAACTCCGCCCACCGGTTTGCCAAAAGCACACAGCCTAGGGC
The DNA here is from genome assembly GCF_019947335.1 of Pseudomonas sp. BF-R-24. Classification (NCBI taxonomy): domain Bacteria; kingdom Pseudomonadati; phylum Pseudomonadota; class Gammaproteobacteria; order Pseudomonadales; family Pseudomonadaceae; genus Pseudomonas; species Pseudomonas sp. BF-R-24. Next base: position 37,201 of record NZ_JAGYGG010000008.1, on the reverse strand, counting down.
AGCCCCCACCAGCGGGATATTGAGACGAACCCCATCGGTAACGGCATTTGCCGCAGTGTTCTAGGTAGTTTCTTTACGTTGAGCAGCGCCCGGTAATTCACAGATCGTGTTCAATGCCTTCACTTAATGGCGCTTGATGCAGGAATGGCGACGAATATGCTGTGGGGACGTTTCCGTGATCTCGCATGACAACAAGAGCCCACTCCATGCACAGCCCCAGAACGCTCTACCAAAAACACATCGACAGCCACACCGTATGCGCCCTCGACGATCAGGGCCACGTGCTGCTGTACATCGACCGCCAGGTCGCCAACGAATACACCAGCCCGCAAGCCTTCAGTGGCATGCGCGAAGCCGGTCGCAAAGCCTGGCGCCCGGGCGCGACCCTGGCGGTCGTCGACCACGTCAATCCCACGGCACCGACACGCACTGCCGCCATACCGGATGCTGGCGGCGCTCGTCAGGTGTCGTACTTCGAAGAAAACTGCCGCGACTTCGGTATCGAACTGTTCGACGTGCTGGACAAGCGCCAGGGCATCGAGCACGTCGTGGCCCCCGAACAAGGCTTTATCCTGCCCGGCATGGTCGTTGCCGCCGGCGACAGCCACACCACCACCTACGGTGCCCTCGGTGCCTTCGGTTTCGGCATTGGCACTTCGGAAATCGAACACCTGCTGGCCTCGCAAACCCTGGTCTACAAGCGCCTGAAGACAATGCGCGTGACGGTTAACGGTGTACTCGGTACGGGCGTGACGTCCAAGGACATCATCATGGCCCTGATCGAAAAAATCGGCGCTTCCGGTGCCACCGGCTATGCCATAGAGTTCGCCGGCCCGGCGATCAGCGACCTCAGCGTCGAAGCGCGCATGACCATCTGCAACATGGCCGTCGAAGCGGGCGCCCGAGGCGCGTTCATGGCCCCGGATGACAAGGTCTTTGCTTATCTGCAACACAAACCCCGTGCCCCCCAAGGCCAACTGTGGGAACAGGCCGTCGCAAAATGGCGCGGCCTGCACAGCGACGAAGGTGCGGAGTTCGATCGCGAAGTCACCCTGGATGTCGCGACGCTCGAACCCATGGTCACCTGGGGCACCAGCCCCGATCAGGCCGCATCGGTGGGCGGGCATGTGCCGGACCCGGCCGCGCAACCTGACTTGATCCTGCGTCAGGGCATGCAACGCGCCCTGAACTACATGGGCCTGACACCGGGCATGCCGCTCAGCGACGTGGTGATCAGCCACGCCTTCATCGGCTCATGCACCAACGCGCGCATCGAAGACCTTCGCGACGTCGCCCGCGTCGTGCGCGGCAAACGGGTGGCAGCCCACGTGCGGGCCATGATTGTTCCCGGTTCGACCCTGGTGCGTGATCAGGCCGAAGACGAAGGGCTGGCGCAGATCTTCCTCGACGCCGGTTTTGAATGGCGCCAGTCGGGTTGCTCGATGTGCCTGGCCATGAATGACGACGTGCTCGCCCCCGGTGATCGCTGCGCCTCAAGCACCAACCGCAACTTCGAAGGCCGCCAAGGCGCCGGTGCGCGCACCCATTTAATGAGCCCGGCCATGGTCGCCGCCGCAGCGATTACCGGGCACCTGACCGACGTGCGCACCTTCGCGCTGGAGGCTTGAACCATGCAACCTTTCGATTTCGTCAGCGGCAGCGCCGCCCCGCTCCTGGCCTCCAACATCGACACCGACGTGATCATGCCCAAGCAGTTCCTCAAAGGGATTGATCGCAAGGGGCTGGACAAGGGTCTGTTCTTTGACTTGAGGTTCCTTGAGTCCGGCGAACCCAATCCCGGGTTCATCCTCAACCAACCGGCCTGGAGCGAGGCTGCGTTCCTGGTGGTGGGTCCCAATTTCGGCTGTGGTTCGAGCCGCGAACATGCGGTCTGGGGGCTGAAACAGGTCGGCATACGCGCCCTGATCGGCACCAGCTTCGCCGGTATTTTCTACGACAACTGCCAACGCAATGGCGTGTTGGCGATCCAGCTGACCGAGGTTCAACTCAATCAGATTGCCGCGTTGACCAGCAACCCGGCAACGGCTCGAATCAGCGTCAATCTGCCGGAACAAACCATCGAACTGGCAGACGGCAACGTGATCCCGTTCGAGATCGATGAACTGCGCAAGCAATCATTGCTGCTGGGGCTGGATGCCATTGGCACCACGTTGCAACGCGCCGAACAGATTCGCAGCTTCGAGGCCCGGCATCTGGCGGAAAACCCCTGGCTGGGCTGATGAGGACTTTGTAGGAGCGAGCTTGCTCGCGATGGTCGTCAACGATAACGCGTGTTTACTGGCTATACGCGGCGCTCTTGAATCCATCGCGAGCAGGCTCGCTCCTACAGAGATGCCGGTGGTTCATTCAACCGAAAGATGACGAAAATATTCCTCAAGAAACTCCACGCAAACCCGCAGCTTGGCCGACTGGCTCAACCGCGTCGGGTACACCGCCCAGACGTTGGCACTCTGGGTGTAATCGTGCAGCACCTGCACCAGTCGCCCCTGCTCCAGCATCGGCTTCACATCCCACATCGAGCGCAACAGGATCCCGCCGCCACTCAGGGCCCACTGCAACACGATCTCACCGTTGTTGGACGATAACGGCCCGCTGACGCGTACCGATTCTTCCTGCCCGTCCTTCGTCAGGCTCCACACGCCGAACGCGTTGTTGCGCTCCTTGAGCACCAGGCAATCGTGGTCTTTCAAGTCCGCCAGCGATTGCGGCACACCCCTGCGCTCCAGGTACTCGGGCGTCGCACACAGCACCCGCCGGTTGCTCACCAGTTTGCGTCCCAGGTGCTGGCCCGGCAGGTCATCACCCACGCGGATTTCCAGATCGAAGCCCTCGCCGACGATGTCGACCACGCGATCAAACACGTCCAGGCGCAATTCAAGCCTGGGATAGGTTTGCGACAGCTCGCAGATCGCCGGTGCCACATGGTTGCGCCCGAAACCGAAGCTGCTGCAGATGTGCAGCGAACCCATCGGCTGTTGCCGCGCCTGGGATATTTCGCCGACGAAGTCATCGAAGTCACCGAGCAACTTCTCCGCCCACACCCGCACCCGCTCGCCGTCGTCAGTCAGCGCGATGCGCCGTGTGGTGCGGTGCAGCAGTCGAGTCGAGAGCGTGGTTTCCAGCACGGAGATGCGTTTGCTGATGTAGGCCGGTGAATACCCCAGCTCCTCGGCGGCGCTGGCGAAGCCGTTTTTTCGAACGACGGTGAGGAACACCTTGAGGTCTTCAGGCAAGGGAAATTGATCACGATTCGTGTTCATACGCCTCATACTTTCGCTGTTTATTGCGCTATTAGCGAAGGATACCATCGATCTACCAAGTGGCAATCCATCCCCGGCCAACCGTGGTTTCTGAATCCTCGATAAAAACAACATGAGGAAAGCGCGACATGAACAAGCCCTATGAGCAATCCCTGAAAATCGAAACCGCCTCCGACGGCGGGTTTGTGCAACGCCTGCGCAGCCTGTGCGCCTACGAAATCGGCGTCATCCCGCTGCCGATCTTTCTCGGCATCGCGGTCATCGTTTATCTCTCGGCCCATCTGGGCTTCCTGCCCAAGAACATGATCGGCGGGCTCGCCGTCATCATGACCATGGGCGTGTTTTTCGGCCAAATGGGCTCGCGCCTGCCGATCCTCAAGGAAATCGGCGGCGGTGCCATCCTGTGCCTGATGCTGCCATCGATCCTGGTGTTCTACGGCTTCTTCGGGCCGGTGACGATCGACGCAACCAAAATGCTGATGAAAGAAGCCAACTTCCTTTACTTCGTGATCGCCAGCCTGGTGGTCGGCAGCATTCTGGGCATGAGCCGTTTCATTCTGGTCCAGGGCATGCTGCGGATGTTCATTCCCTTGCTCGTCGGCACCCTGACCGCCGTTGCCAGCGGGTTGATCGTTGGCAAGTTGGTCGGCTACAGCTTCCACCACACGTTCTTTTTCATCATCGTGCCGATCATTGGCGGCGGGATCGGCGAAGGGATACTGCCCCTGTCGCTGGCCTACTCGGCAATCCTCGGCGGCACCCCGGATATCTACGTGGCTCAACTGGCGCCCGCCGCCGTGGTCGGCAACATCGTGGCGATCATCTGTGCCGGTTACCTGGCGCGCCTGGCCCTCAAGCGCCCGACCATCAATGGCGAAGGCTCGCTGATTCGCGCCAAGGACGAGAACGACCAATTCCTGGTCAAGGAAGACACAGGCACTATTGTCGACTTCCGCGTCATGGGTGCAGGGGTGCTGGTAATCTGCGCGTTCTTCGTCCTCGGCGGCCTGCTGGAAAAAGTCGTGGGCATTCCCGGCCCGGTGATGATGATCCTCGCGGCGGTGCTGTTTAAGTACCTTCGGGTGCTGCCGGAAAAACTCGAAAAAGGCGCCAACAGCTTTTACAAACTGGTGTCATCGGCGTTCATCTGGCCGGTGATGATCGGCCTGGGCATGCTCTACGTGCCGCTGGACAGTGTGGTGAAAGTGTTCTCGGTCGGCTACGTGCTGGTATGCGTCTCGGTGGTGGTGTCTATGACCGTAGCCGGCTTCTTCATCGGCAACCTGATGAAAATGTACCCCATCGAATCGGCCATCGTGACCTGCTGCCACAGCGGCCTGGGCGGCACCGGAGACGTGGCGATCCTCTCGGCTTCCAACCGCATGTCGCTGATGCCGTTCGCGCAAATCTCCACGCGCATTGGCGGGGCTTCGACGGTGATTCTGGCGACGATATTGTTGCGGCTTTTTGTTTGACTCGGTGCCGGTGACCCAAGGGTGTTCTCTTGTGCAAGAGAACACCCTTTCCATCACTTGAAAAAATCACTCGGCGTCTTGCCGAACTGCTTCTTGAACATGGTCGTGAATGCGCTTGGGCTGTCGTATCCCAGCTCCCCGGCGATGTCGATGATCTTCTCCCCGACGGCTATCCGTTCCAGCGCCAACAGCAGTCGCGCTTGCTGGCGCCATTGGCCGAAAGTCATGCCGGTTTCCTTGCGAAACCTGCGCTGGATGGTTTTGGCGTCGAGGCTCAACCGGGCGCTCCAGTCCGACAACGTCGAGCCATCCCCAGGGTCACGCTGCAACGCACTACAGATCAGGTTGATACGTTGGTCGGCGGGCTGCGGCAGGTTCAATGGCAAGGTCGGCAGGATCGTCAGCTCATCCAGGATCAGCCGCAGCACCCGGGCTTCCCGCGAGTCCGGATTGCAGGCGAAGTCGAAATCGACCGAGACCTTGATCAGCTCGCTCAGCAACGCGGAAACACTCACCGCCCGGGTTTCGGCGGGCAGATCCGGGCTCGCGTCAGGGTGCACGAAAACGCTGCGCATCTTGATCGCCCCCACACAGCGAATCGAGTGCACTTCTCCACTTGGCATCCAGATGCCACGGCTCGGCGGCACCGTCCATTGGCTGGTGGCGGCGTGCACCACCATCACGCCTTCGATGGCATAGATCAGTTGATGCTTTTCATGGGAGTGCGGCGGGATGAACCAGTTTTCCGGGTAGTCGGTCGCACTGCTGCGTACGCTCCAGCCGCCCTGGTCGATCTCCGCGAGAAATGTCTGCAATGGTTTGATCATGACGCCCTTTTTGCGATGGTCCATGCCCGAGTTGCGCGAGACGGGCGCCGTTGAGGCCCCTAGGATAACGCCGAACCCTGAAATTGGCTGCGCCTTGCGTTCGCAGTTCGCGTTTTTATCCGGAAACTCGCCTATGTCGACCACTACCCTGAGCTCTCCCTCACCCACCGCTTCGGTGGCCAGCCAGGCCAGCCCCCTGGTCATGCGCGTCATCGGCGCCTGTGCGCTGGCGCACCTGATCAACGACCTGATCCAGGCCGTGCTGCCGTCGATCTACCCGATGCTCAAGGCCAGTTATGGCCTGAGCTTCACCCAGGTCGGCCTGATCACCCTGACCTTCCAGCTCACCGCTTCACTGCTGCAACCGTGGATCGGTTTCTACACCGACCGTCATCCCAAACCGTGGCTGCTGCCGGCCGGCATGGTCTGCACCCTGATCGGTATTCTGATGCTGTCGATGGTCGGCAGCTTCCCGGCGATTCTCGTGGCCTCGGCACTGGTAGGGGTTGGCTCGTCGACCTTTCACCCGGAGACCTCACGGGTGGCGCGGCTGGCCTCGGGCGGTCGCTACGGCCTGGCGCAGTCGACCTTTCAGGTCGGGGGCAACGCCGGTAGCGCCTTCGGTCCGCTACTGGCCGCCGCGATCATCATTCCCTACGGCCAGGGCAACGTCGCCTGGTTCGGCCTGTTCGCGGTGTTCGCCATCCTCGTGCAATACGGCCTGAGCCGCTGGTACCGCAATCACCTGAACCTGTTCAAGCTCAAGCAAGGCAGCAAGGCCACCCACGGCCTGTCGAAACGGCGGGTGACATTCGCCCTGGTGGTGCTAGCGCTGCTGGTGTTTTCCAAATACTTCTACATGGCCAGCTTCACCAGTTACTTCACCTTCTACCTGATCGAGAAGTTCGACCTGTCGGTGGCCAGTTCGCAGCTGTACCTGTTCCTGTTTCTTGGCGCCGTCGCGGCGGGCACGTTCTTTGGTGGCCCGATCGGCGACCGGATCGGCCGCAAGCAGGTGATCTGGTTTTCCATCCTCGGCGCCGCGCCCTTCACCCTCGCCCTGCCCTACGTCGACCTGTTCTGGACGGGTGTGCTGAGCATGATCATCGGCTTCATCCTCGCCTCGGCGTTCTCGGCCATCGTGGTCTTCGCCCAGGAACTGGTGCCCGGCAACGTCGGCATGATCGCCGGGGTGTTCTTCGGCCTGATGTTCGGTTTCGGCGGGATCGGTGCCGCGCTGCTGGGGCACCTGGCGGATATCCATGGCATCGAGTACGTGTACACCTTGTGTTCGTTCCTGCCGTTGCTGGGGATTCTGACGATCCTGTTGCCTTCGACCCGGAGTGCTCGCTAAAGGATTCAGCCGATCATTTTTGATACCTGCCCTGTAGCACTCGGTAACACCAAGCCCTGTTGCGGTGCGTCTTTGCCACGACGCACCGCCAACCGCCGCGCTTCACACGGGCAATACCGCCATGGCGTACTTTGTGCATCCAAAGGCCATCCTCTTCTGCCTGTAGCCGCCATGCGCCCCAAGGAACTGAAACTCTGGACCACCGGTGTCGCCCACCTGCTCGACCTGCCTGCCGGGCATGGGCGGCTGTCGGGGTTGAGCCATTGGCTTCGGCAAATCTGCCCGGTGGATCATTTCGTGTTGTTTGTCTACGAAGGCAATCACCGGCCACTGGCGTTGTTCGATACGTTCTCTGCGGACAAGCGGGCGGTGTATGTCGACGACTATCAGTGCGGGCCTTACCTGCTGGATCCCTTCTACCTGGCTTGTACCCGTGGGCAGGCGCCGGGGCTGTGGCGTCTGCGCCAGTTCGCCCCCGACCACTTCTACCTCGGCGAGTACTTCCTGACCTATTACCAGCAAACCGGACTGGCCGAGGAAGTGGCGTTCTTCGTCGACCTCGGTGGTGGCGCCATGGCAGTGTTGTCGTTGATGCGCTCCAGCGCCAGTTGTGCGTTCAGCCGGGACGAAATGCAACTGGTCGAGTGCGCGCAAGCGGTGGTCGAGCAGGTCATCAATGAGGCCTGGCGCTTGCGTCAGGCTCAGGAACCGCGACCGGCGCAGGACCTGGACTTCAAGATCCGCGAAGCCTTCGACCACTTCGGTGCGCACATCCTCACCGGACGCGAGCAGGAAATCGTTCAACTGTTGCTGCGCGGCCACTCCAGCGCCTCGGTGGCCGAACAACTGAACATCAGCCCCGGCACGGTAAAGATTCACCGCAAGAACATCTACGCCAAGCTGGGCATCGGCAGCCAGTCGGAGTTGCTGGGGTTGTTTATTCGAGAGCTGACGGAGGATCCGTTGCAGGCCCCCGGCCTCAAGCTGCAAGCCTGATACCTGTCGGCTAGCAGCCCCCCCCCTGTGGGAGCGGGCTTGCTCGCGATTGCGGCCTTACATTCAACATCCATGTGTCTGACACACCGCCATCGCGAGCAAGCTCGCTCCCACAATGGTCGGCGGTGTAAACAAAATTTGTATTCACCTCAAATCCCTGTAGGAGCGAGCCCGCTCGCGATGGTCGTTAACGATTACGCGTGATGACTGGCTCAATGCAGTGCTCTTGAGTCCATCGCGAGCTCGCTCCTACAACAAGCAGCTCCTATCCCCCAAGGGATATATACACCGCAAAACCGCGATTGCTAGTTTGGCCCCCGACGCACTGATTCATCACTGCAAGGGAGCCCGTCTCGTGAACAACACCCCGCCAAGCGATATCGAATTCTGCAATGTGGTCAAACTCTATGGCGAGGTGCAGGCCGTCGGCGGTCTGAATTTCGCGGTGCAGCGTGGCTCGTTTCATTCCTTTCTCGGCGGCTCGGGCTGCGGCAAGACCACCACCTTGCGCATGATCGCCGGCTTCGAACAGCCCACCAGCGGCGAGGTCCGCTTGGCCGGCAAGAGCGTGGCCGGTGTGCCGGCGTTCGAGCGGCCGGTGAACATGGTGTTCCAGCATTACGCGCTGTTTCCGCACCTGACCGTGGCACAGAACATTGCCTATGGCCTGCGCTATCGCACCCCGCGCCCTGACAAAAAACAGCAACTGCGCATGGCCGATGAAGCGCTGGAGATGGTACGCCTGAGCGGCTTCGGCCAGCGCAAGCCGAGCGAACTGTCCGGCGGCCAGCAACAGCGTGTCGCCCTCGCCCGTGCGCTGGTGAACAAGCCGACGGTGTTGCTGCTCGACGAGCCACTGGCCGCGCTGGACCGCAAGCTGCGCAAGGAGATGCAATCGGAATTGCTGCGCTTGCAACGCGAGGTCGGCATCACCTTCGTGCTGGTCACCCACGACCAGGAAGAAGCCCTGTCGATGAGTGACAGCATCAGCGTGATGCACAACGGTTCGATCATCCAGACCGCCACTCCGGAACAACTCTATGAAGCCCCGGCCAGCCGCTACGTGGCGGATTTTATCGGTGAGTCCAATCTGTTCGACGGCACCGTGCGCCAGCTCAACGGCAACTCCGTGGTGCTGCGCACCGAGCAAGGGCTGGAACTGACCAGCCCCCTCACCCCCACCGGCAAAGCCCTGAGCGCCAACACCGCCGGTTGCATTGCGGTGCGGCCGGAGCTGATCAGCATCGCCGGGGCCAACGCCGAGATGACCCGGGAAGTGAAGCTGCCGGGCTGCGTTGAAGATCGCATTTATCTGGGCAATTCCACCGAGTACCGCGTGCGCACCCAGGCCTTTGGCGTGGTTTGCGTGCGGGTTCCGCGCCAGCAGGATCACGGCGCCAATGCATTCGAACACGGCGCGGCAGTGCGCGTCGGCTGGGATCACGCCAATGGCCTGGCCATGGCGTTGTAAATCATCGATTCGTTTCATCAACCGGATGTGGAGCGTGCTATGGACCAGAAGACTTTTATAAAAACCCTGCGCAGCTGGCAGAACGGCTCGATCAGCCGCCGTGAGTTCCTTGGCCGCACGGGCCTTGGGATCGCCGCCGCCGTGGTCGCGACCAACATGCCCGGCCTGCTGACCTCCACCGCAGAAGCCGCCGAGCAAACCAGGCTTGGTGATCGCCTGTCGCTGGCGACCTGGCCGAACTACCACAGCCAGGAAAACCTCGACGCCTTCGGCAAGACCACAGGCGCCCGGGTGTCGATGAGCGTGTTCGGTTCCAACGAGGAAATGCTCGCCAAATTACAGGCCGGCGGCAGTGGCTGGGACGTGCTGGTGCCGACCAACTACACCATCAGCACCTACGTCGGCCTGGGCCTGATCGAGCCGCTGGACCTGTCGCGCATCCCCAACTTCGACGCCTCGGCGTTCCAGCAGAAGTTCATGGCCCAGGGCACGGTGGACGGCAAGGTCTACGCGGTACCGAAAAACTGGGGCACCACCGGCATGCTCTACGACGCCGGCAAACTGAAGAACGGCCCAGCCAGCTGGAAGGAATTCTGGGCCGCCGCCCAAGGCCCGGCCAGTGGCCGGACAATGGTCCACGACTACCAGTTGACCGCCATCGGCAACGCGCTGAAAAGCTTCGGCTACAGCTTCAACTCCCTGGACCCGAAAGAACTGGCCGACGCGGAAAAACTGCTGATCGAGGTCAAGCCACACCTGTTCGCGATCAACTCCGACATCCAGCCGTCGATGCGCAGCGGCGATGCCTGGCTGGCGATGTCCTGGACCGGCGATGCTTCGCAACTGCACCGCGACAATGCGCAAATGCAGTTCGAACTGGGCAAGGAAGGTGGCGAGTTGTGGAGCGACTTCTTCGCGATTCCCAAAAGCTCGGAGCACAAGGATGCCGCCTACGCGTTCATCAACTACCTGCTCGATCCGCAGCACAACAAGCTGGAAGTGCTGAGCCACGGCTACCCGAGCGGCGACAAGCGTGTCGACGCGCTGCTGCCTGTGGCGATGCTCGACGATCCGATCATGTACCCGGCCGCCGAGGCCCTGAGCCCGCTGGAGTTCGGTGCCGCCGCGACGCTGACCAGCCCGGCGCGCGCCGAACTGATGGCGCGTTTCAAGTCCGCCTGATCGCTTGACCATGGCCAATGAGGAGTCACCCATGAATGCCGCCGCCCACCCGCAAACGGTGCAGCCGGGCCATGCCCTGTCGGTCGAGGTTCGCCAACGGCGCAGCCTCGGCCGGCGCATTACCCTGTTGATGCTCTTGCCTTCGACCCTGTGGTTCCTGCTGCTGTTGTTGATGCCGCTGGTGATCATCCTGGTCTTCAGTTTCGGCGAGCGCAGCGCCGTGGGCGGTTACGCCGGTGGCTTCACACTGGCCAACTACCTGAACCTCGGTTCTCGCGGCGCGGCCTTCAGCAACACGCTGATGCTGGCGCCGCTGGGCACCCTGGTGTGCCTTGTGGCGGCTTATCCATTGGCGTACTTCCTTGCGGTCAAGGTCACAAGGAACCGCTCGCTATTGCTGACCCTGGTGATCGTGCCGTTCTGGACCAGTTTCCTGATCCGCACCTACGCGTGGATTTTCATCCTCAGCGGCAAGGGCATCCCGGCGCTGCTGGCCAGCCTGGGTCTTGAGGATGTACGGCTGATCAACACGCCGTGGGCGGTGCTGATCGGCATCGTCTACGGCTACCTGCCGCTGATGGTGTTCCCGATCTACGTCAGCCTGGAAAAACTCGACAAACGCCTTCTCGAAGCCTCGGCGGACCTCGGTGCCAGCGCCTTCGAAAGCTTCCGCCGGATCACTCTGCCGCTGTCCGCGCCGGGGATCATCACCGGGGTGATGCTGGTGTTCATCCTGTTGATGGGCGAGTTCCTGATCCCGGCCATTCTCGGCGGCGGCAAAGTGTTCTTTGTCGGCAACGCGCTGGTCGACCTGTTCCTGCAATCGCGCAACTGGCCGTTCGGCAGTGCGCTGGCCATGACGTTGGTGGCGATGATGCTGCTGATCATCGGCGTGTATCTGAAACTGGTGGCGCGCTACGGCGGCAACCCTGCCGACGGAGGCCTGTGACATGTGGCTGCGCAGCTATTCAACCTCGCTGTACCTGTTTCTCTACGCGCCGATTGCCTTGATCGTGCTGTTCAGCTTCAACGCCGGACGCAGTGGCCTGGCGTTCCAGTGCTGCTCGGTGCAATGGTTCGGCACCGCGTTCGGCAACCCGTTCATCATGGAAGCCCTGGGCAACAGCGCGCTGATCGCCTTCAGTTCGGCGGTGATCGCCACGCTGTTCGGCACCCTGGCGGTGTTCGGCCTGCAGCGTTGCGGCGCCAAGGTGCGCCTGTTGTTCGACGCGCTGACCTATTGCGCGATCATCGTGCCGGGCATCGTCATCGGCATCTCGACGCTGATTGCCTTCATCAGCCTGTTCGACCTGATCAACCCGTTGCTGGCGAGCTGGTTGCCGACGGTACCGAAGTTGAACATGGGGTTCTTCACCGTGATCGCCGCGCATTCGCTTTTCACCATGGCACTGGTGATGGTGATCGTGCGCAGCCGCGTCGATTCCCTGGACAAGGCCTTGCTGGAAGCCTCCGCGGACCTGTACGCGCCACCGATGGACACCTTCTGGCGGGTGACCCTGCCGCAGATCAGCCCCGCGATCATGGCCGGGTTCCTGTTGGCGTTCACCTTCAGCTTCGACGATTTCATCATCGCGTTCTTCGTTGCCGGTTCCGAAACGACGTTGCCGATCTACATCTTTTCCTCCATCCGCCGTGGCGTGACGCCGGAGATCAACGCAATTTCCACGGTAATCATCTGCGTGTCACTGGCCCTGCTGTTCACTTCCCGCCATCTGCAAAACCGCCGCACCGGCGTCCAGGAGTCGCACCATGCGTGATCAGCTCTATATCAACGGCGAATGGGTCAGCCCGGACCTGGGCGGCTATCTGGACGTGATTGATCCGGCCACCGAGCAAGTCTTCCACCGCGTGGCGGCAGGCACTGAAGAAGACGTCGACCATGCCGTGCGTGCGGCCCGTCGCGCCTTTGACAATGGCTGGGGCCAGACCAGCGGCGCCGAGCGCGGGCAATGGCTGGAGGCGCTGGCCGATGAACTGGAAAGTGGCCAGCAGGCGCTGGCGGAACTGGAAGTGCGCGACAACGGCAAACCTTTGCCCGAAGCGCAGTGGGACATTGGCGATGCTATTGGTTGCTTCCGTTATTACGCCGGGTTGGCCCGCGAACTGGATCAGCAACAGGATCAGCCGCTAGACTTGCCGGACGCGCGTTTCCGCTGCCGCATCCGCCACGAACCGATTGGCGTGGCCGGGCAGATCATTCCCTGGAACTACCCGCTGCTGATGGCCGCGTGGAAAGTTGCGCCAGCTTTGGCTGCCGGGGCCACTGTGGTGTTGAAGCCGTCGGAACTGACGCCGCTGACCGCCCTGGAACTGGCCGCTGCCGCCGATCGTATCGGCTTGCCCGCCGGGGTCTTGAACCTGGTCACCGGCCTCGGCACCGATGCCGGCAGCCCGCTCACCGAGCATCCGGGGGTGGACAAACTGGCCTTCACCGGCAGCGTGCCCACCGGCGCGAAAATCATGTCGGCGGCGGCCCGCGACATCAAGAACATCAGCCTGGAACTGGGCGGCAAGTCTGCCTTTATCGTGTTCGACGACGCCGATGTCGAAGCCGCCGTGGAGTGGATTTTGTTCGGGATTTTCTGGAACCAGGGCCAGGTGTGCAGCGCCACGTCTCGTCTGCTGGTGCAGGAAACCATCGCTGCGCGCCTGATCGAACGGCTGGTGGAGGAAACCCGCAAGATCAGCATTGGCCCAGGCATGCAGCCCGGCGTGCTGCTCGGTCCGCTGGTCAGCCAGGGGCAGTACGACAAGGTGCTCGGCTTCATCGACCAGGGCCTGGCCAGTGGCGCCCGTTTGCTCACGGGCGGACGGCGACCGGCGCACTTGCGCGAAGGTTACTTCGTCGAGCCAGCGATTTTCGACGAGCCTGGCCACAGCAGCATTTTGTGGCGCGAAGAAGTGTTCGGCCCGGTGCTGTGCATCAAGCGCTTCAAGACCGAAGAGCAAGCGCTGCAAATGGCCAACGCCAGTCGCTTCGGCCTGGCCGCTGCCGTGATGAGCGCGGACTTGCAGCGCACCACCCGGGTCGCCAACCAGCTGCGCGCCGGGATCGTCTGGGTCAACTGCTCGCAACCGACCTTCGTCGAAGCCCCCTGGGGCGGCATGAAACACAGCGGCATCGGCCGCGAACTGGGCCAATGGGGGCTACACAATTACCTGGAGGTCAAACAGGTGACCGAGTACGTCAGCGACCAGCCTTGGGGGTGGTACTTGAAGTAAGCAGGTCAAACTGTGGGAGCGAACTTGCTCGCGATAGCGGTGGGTCAGCCAATATCTTTGTTGGATGTGCCGGCCTCTTCGCGAGCAAGCCCGCTCCCACAGGGATGGTGGCCGGTCGTTAAATTGGCGTTCACCGAAAGTCAAAACTGTGGGAGCGAGCTTGCTCGCGATAGCGGTGGGTCAGCCAATATCTTTGTTGGATGTGCCGGCCTCTTCGCGGGCAAGCCCGCTCCCACAGGGATGGTGGCAGGTCGTTGGATTGGCGTTCACCGAAAGTCAAAACTGTGGGAGCGAGCTTGCTCGCTCCCACAGGGATGGTGGCAGGTCGTTGGATTAGCGTTCACTGAAGATCAAAAACTGTGGGAGCGAGCTTGCTCGCGATAGCGGTGGGTCAGCCAATATCTTTGTTGGATGTGCCGGCCTCTTCGCGGGCAAGCCCGCTCCCACAGGGATGGTGGCCAACCGCAGGATTGGCGTTCACTGAAGATCAAAACTGTGGGAGCGGGCTTGCTCGCGATAGCGGTGGGTCAGCCAATATCTTTGTTGGATGTGCCGGCCTCTTCGCGGGCAAGCCCGCTCCCACAGGGATGGTGGCCAACCGCAGGATTGGCGTTCACTGAAGATCAGAACTGTGGGAGCGAGCTTGCTCGCGATAGCGGTGGGTCAGCCAGTATCTATGTTGGATGTGCCGGCCTCTTCGCGGGCAAGCCCGCTCCCACAGTGTCCCGGGATTAGCTGACTGGCATTAGCCTCTGGAGAGCCGCTTTTTTTCAGGACTGTCCCGTCCTAAAAACCTTTATCAAAGCGGAATGAGGCGCCGTAAGCAGAGTCCGGTAAATGGCTGGCGCCATCGTCCCGTAACCGCGAACGGAAAGTACCGCTCTGTGGCTGGGTACGATACAAGCCGCGTTTTTGCAGTTCAGGAATGATCAGTTCAACGAAGTCCTCAAGGCTGCCCGGGCTGATCAGCGGGTTGAGCATGTAGCCGCTGGTGCCGGAAATACGGGCGTGTTCTTCGATCCGATCGGCCACTTGTTGCGGCGTTCCCACCAGAATCAGATCACTGCCCCGGGTGACTTTGGCAAAGCGCTGTTTGACATCGCCGGCGGTCAAGGGCTTGCCACTGCCATCAGGACGCATCACATAGGAAGTCATGCCTTCGGTGTGAGTGGACAACGCGTCGCTGTCCGCGTAGCGGCTGATGTCGATACCGGTATCACCGGCATAACTCACCAGTTGCGCCTGCAAGTGATAGTTGCTTTGCAGTTCGTCATATTTGCGTTGGGCTTCGATCTCGGTCCTGGCCGTGACGATGCGAAGTACTGTCAGTGATTTGACATCCCCGGCATCACGCCCCCGTGCCCTGGCCTGCGTCCATATATCTTCCAATCCCTGGCGAATCTCCAGCGGGTTGGACTTGGCGATGAAAATCAGTTCGGCGTGCTTGGCTGCAAACTCGCGGCCGCGGCCTGACCAACCGGCCTGGATCAGCAAGGGTGTGCGTTGCGGTGACGGGGACGTCAAATGCGGCCCGGCCACCCGGTAATGCTCGCCAACATGATTGATCGGTCGCACGCGATCGCCCTTGGCATAGACTTGGCGAGACTTGTCGGCAACCACGGCATCGTTTGCCCAGCTGCCTTCCCAGAGTTTGTAGACCACATCGAGAAATTCGTCTGCGCGTTCATAGCGATCATCGTGCTTGATCATCTGCTCCAGGCCGAAGTTGCGAGCGGCGCTGGTCAGGTAGGAGGTGACGATGTTCCAGCCGACCCGGCCATTGGTCATGTGGTCCAGCGTGCTGAAGCGCCGGGCATGGGTGAAAGGATGCTCGTAACTGGTGGTGACAGTGACGCCGAATGCGAGGTTTTCCGTCACGGCGGCCAATGCCGGGATGATCATCAACGGGTCGTTGGCCGGTGCTTCCACCGCCCACTTCATGGCCGCGTCGGCATTACCGCCAAACACATCGTAGAAACCCAGCACATCACCAAAAAACAGCATGTCGAGATGAGCCTGGTCGGCGATGCGTGCCAGGTTCGACCAGTAGCCCAGCGAGTTGATGGTCAGTCGCTCGTCGGCCGGGTGCGTCCAGAGGCTCGGCGCGCCGCCACAGCCAACGCTGGCTTGCTCGTATAACGCAAACAACAGAGGTTTTGGATCGGACATCGTAGTACCTGTAAAAAGTCATTAAACGGACGGGTCAGCGCTGATGCTTGAAACCTTTGCCGTAGTGGCGTTCAAGACGGTTCTGTATCAACTCCAGTCCAATGGACAGGAGCCAATAGATAACGGCTGCGGTGGTGAGCATTTCGATGTAGCGATAAGACGAGCGACCGTACGACTGCGCCAGGAACATCACTTCCCAGACCCCCATCACCGATATCAACGATGAGTCCTTGAGCATTGATATGAACTGACTGGTTGTCGGGGGAATGATCGTGCGCATGGCTTGCGGCAGGACGATGTGCAGGAACGTTGCCGCCGGCCCCAGCCCCAGAGCCATCGCGGCTTCGCGCTGTCCGGGTGCTACAGCCATGATGCCGGCACGAAAAATCTCGCTGAGGTAGGCACCGTAATTGAGCGACAGCGCAATGATTCCCGCGCTGATGGCGCCCGGCACGACCCCCAACTGCGGCAGACCCAGGTAGATCAGCAGGATCTGGATCAACAGTGGAGTACCGCGAAAAAAAGACGCATAGAAACTGGCAACGCCGAAAGCCACTGCACTGCGAGACAGGCGCGCCAGCGCCGTCACGAAGCCAAGGAGCAACGAAAGCCAGATCGAACAGAAGCACAGGAACAGTGTCAGCGCGGCGCCTTGCAAGAAACCGTCAGGCCCCAAATGCAGGCCGACCAGATTGGGCAGCTTCTGCACAATGATCGAGAACTTCAGATCGAAGCTCATGAAAAACATGACGCACAGGCCAAACAGCACTGCCCAGGTCAAATACAGGCGAGTGCGAAAACCAGGTAGCGGGCTGAAACGACGCGACTCGGTCTCGGGGGCGACAGCCGTCTTGGCCGGGTGTGGATTGAGGGCTGTCATTGGCTGATATCGGCACCGATCCACTTCTGTGAAATCTTGCTTAATGTGCCGTCGGCCTTGAGCTGGGTGACGACCTCAGTGACTTTGGCATTCCATTGCGGATCACCCTTTTCGATCGCTACCACGTTGGGCTCTGCATACAGCGTGTCGCCGGCAATTTTAAAGCGAGGATCCTGGGCGATGCGTTCGCGAGCAGTGATGAGGTTGGTGACCATGGCATCCAGGCGCACGCCCGTGCCCAAGGCCAGATCCTGGAAAGCTACCGTTTCGTTGTCGTATGGCGCGATCTGGACGCTTTCGAATGGATAGCTCAACGGCTTGTCCTCGGCGCCCTCAATCACCAGATCCTTGTTCAAATAGGCTTCATAGGTCGACGCACTGATCACGCCGACTTTTTTACCTGACAGATCCTTGCCCGTGACAATGTTCTTGTCTTTGGCATTGACCACGATCACGGCCGGTGACTGGTAATACGCCACCGGAAAGTCGAACACTTCGGCCCGTGCCTTGCTCGGGGTCATCGAGCAGACGCAGATGTCATATCGTCCGTTCCAGCGGCCGGCAGCGATGACATCCCAAGACGGTGTCTGCAGCTTCAGCTTCACCCCTAGCCGTTGCGCAACGGCCTTGGCGACATCGACGTCAAACCCGTCCAGTTGGTTCTGTTCATTGAGAAAGGAGAATGGCGGATAGCTTTCCATCAGAACGCCGGTCAGCTCCCCGCTCCTGGTTATGCGATCCAGAGTGGGGCCCGCCAAAGCCGTCGAGCAGGTAGCCAGTAATGCCAAGCCAAAAGGTAAAAGCGCCTTAGTTTTCACAGACAAGTGCTCCAATCGATTCAAAATACTGAATAGATTAAAACGCACTATAAAAACAGTTTGTACTAGCTTTATGGAATATAAGACTGCGTTCAAGCTATATTGGATCAAGCGGTTCAGGTGCTTGAACCGCTGACTCTTGGTGGCAAGCAACACCCCGACAAATCCGGTCGGGCGCTGCCCTTTGCTCAGCGATAGCAATCGAGCAGGCGTGCGGCGACTTCCTTCAACTGCGCGTCGGCCAGACGGTTGATCCCGGCAGCACGCTTGCGCCCGCCCCCCGTGGGAAACTGCCGGCAGAAGGCATCCGCCGCCAGCCCGGCCTCTTCCGGTACCCGCAGGCTGAACGCCCAGTCGCCATCCGCCCTGGCGCTGAGCAAGCCGATCGCCTTGCGTGGCGCACCGGCCGCCAGCTGGTTGGCCAGCACACCACTGACCCGCCGCGCCCAGGGTTGCGCGGGCAGGCGGTACAGCTGCGCGCCACGGCCCTCGTGCCAGGGTACAAGGCCTGCGGCTGCAGCCATGTCGGCGGCGTGGCCGGTGCGCAGGGTGGTGAAGCTTGTGCTGTGGCGGATGAAGTCCAGCGGGTCGTGGTAAGGCAGCAGCTCGGCGGCCAGGGCCAGCGGCTCGAAGTGCAGGTCCGACAGGCTGTCGCCATAGGCGTTGTAGTTGAGCAGCAGGCCCAGTTCCTCCAGGGCCTGCACCTCGTTGCTGGCCAGGCCATGCTGCGTCGCCAGCACCCGGGCCGGGCCGGCCAGGCCGTCACCAAAGGCGGCGGCCACCGCCCAGCGGTGATGACGCCCGTCCAGGTAGGTGTTGACCAGCAGGCTGGTACACACCTGGGCGGCCGTGTCGATGAAGGATTCGAATGCCGGATGCTGTGGCAGTTCACCGGCAAAGTGGTGGTCGAAGTAGCGTACCCGGGTGCCGGCGTCGAGCAGGCGCCGGGTGGCCTCGCGGTTCTGCTCGTGGGCCACGTCCAGCACCGTGACCCGCTCGCCGGGCCCGGCCTGGACCCGGCGCAACAACTCGATGTCGCGCTTGACCCCGCTGACCAGGCGCACCTGCGGATCCAGTTCGCCAGCCAGGCGCAACTGCTGCAGGGCGCACAGACCGTCGGCATCGCCGTTGAAAGCGCAGTGATCGATTGTGTTCATCTGCCCTGCTCCTCAGTACATGACTTCGCCGCCGTTGGCATCGAGTTGCGCGCCATTGATCGCACTGGCGTAGTCCGATGCCAGAAACAACGCAGCGCGGGCGCACTCCTCGTCGCTGCGCATGCGCCCGCCGGGGATACCGGCACTGAACTCAGCGCGCACCTGCTCTTCGCTGACACCCCGGGCGGCAGCACTCTGACGTACCAGGGCCTGCACCGGCTCGCCCCACATCCAGCCACAGGCCAGAGCGTTGACCCGCAAACCGTGGGCCGCCTGCTCGCTGGCCAGGTAGCGCACACTGGCCGCCAGGGCGCTTTTCGACGCGGCATAGGCCGCGCCCCCCTGATACGGTTTGCGCACACCCAGGGTGTTGATCATGACGATCGCCCCCGCGCCCTGCGCGCGCATTGGCGCCAGCACCGCGCGGCTCATGTTCAGCGAGCCCAGCAGGTTGACCTCCAGGGCCTCGCGCAGCGGGTCGTTGTCCGCCTCGTCCACCGCCTGGAAACCACCATGGGAAAAGGCGCTGTTGATCAGCGCATCGATACGGCCGAATTGCTCGAGGGTGGCTTCGGCGAAACGATTGCAGGCCTGCACATCGGTGATGTCGGTGGCCACGCACAGCACTTCGCAATGCCCGGCGACCGCCTTGATGCGCTGTTGCGCCTCAAGCAGTCGGCCCTTGTCGCGGGCGCCGATGGCCACGGCCCGCGCCCCTTCGCGCGCGGCCTCCAGGGCCAGTTTGATACCCAGCCCGGGGCCGACGCCCGAGACCATCACGACTTTGTCTTTAAGCAGCATGGGATGAATCCTCTTATTGTTATGGGGCAGGCTCAGGCGCTCAGATGCCGGGCGCGGTACTCGGCGTAGTCACGCTGCAGCAGCGCATCGCTGAGGCCGAACTGGTCAGGGCTGTAGTGATGGGCAGCGCGTTTTTCCCGGCCATTGACGGACAACCATTGGCCCATCGCCGCCTGAACCTTTGCCGTGCATTCAAGGCCGGCGAAGCGATAGATGCGCTCGACCACGGCCTGAGGCGCGGCCAGGGTGTCTTCGAACTGCACATCGAGAAAGCGCCCGGCCGGCATGCCCTCGCGCACCGCCATGGCATGGCGCAAGGCCCGCGCCATGCGCCGGTTCCACTGTTCGCCGACGGCTTGGGAATCGGCCTGGTCGCTGTACAACTGCCACAGGGTATGGATGAAGCTGGCCAGCGAGGGAATGGTCCTGGCCGGTTCGCGATGGGTGAGCACCACCTGCGCACCGGGGAACACTTCGAACAACAGCTCCAGGGTATGCAGGTGCTGCGGGCTCTTGAGCAACCAGCGCCGGCCGGGGGCGATGCCACGGCGTGCCTGCTGCCATTGCAGGAACTGCAGGGAGCGCTTGAGGTAACGGTAGACCTGGGTCTGGTCCTGACGGTCGAGCCAGGCGGTGTAGCTGGGGACGTTGACGTAGGAGTCCATGGCGCAGAGGAACGAGTGCTCCATCAGCATGAACTCTTCGTCGGGCTGCTCGGCGTCCAGTGGGTGAATGGCCAGCAGTTGCGGAAGGAACTCGACCATCGCCGCGACTTCGGCGCGCGCCCGACCTAGGCGCTGCAACGGCTGCTCCACGGTCTCCCCGTCGAGGGGCGCCGGGTAGCGGGTTTCCCACCACTGCGCCTTGCTGAACTGCGGGTCCACCGCCAGGGTGCGTTGCAGCAGCGTGGTGCCGGTGCGTGGCAGGCCGACGATCACCAGTGGGTCGTTGATTTCCAGCTCGAGGATTTGTGGGTAACGCCGACAGTGATCCTCGATGATCAGACGGTTGACCAGTTGCGCCAACAGTTTCTCACGCAACAGTCCGCGCCCCGACACGGATAGCCGCGCTTCTTTTTCCAGGGCGTCAGCCAGCACCACCAGGCCCTGGCGAAAATCGCCGGGGCCGAAATCGTCGAGGCCGCCCGCACGTGCGCAAGCTTCAGCCAGCAAGGTATCCAGGGCGAAGTCATTGGCACTCATCGCACAAGCTCCTTCAGATCATTGAGTTTGACCACGCGTGTCGTTGGCTGCACCGGCTGCTTTGCTCCCACCCATCGCAGGCAGAGGGTGCCATGGGGATGGCCGGCAGTTTCCAGCCAGTTCGCCAGACCAGGGTCAACGCAGCAGAGGATCATGCGCAAGCGGCCATCCGCCTCCAGTTGCGCCGACTGTTTGTTCAGACAGATGCGGTGGTAGCGGTAGTCGAGCGACTCCATCCAGTAGTTGTTGATCTGCACGTTCCAGAAATCGCAGTCGGGCACCTGATCGACCTCGATCAGCAATGCCTCGTCATCAGCCAGAGCCCAGTAGGAGTGGTAATAGAAAATGTTCGGGTCGCCCCCCACCGACTGGCACAGTGCCTGGTCGGCGGCGGGCAGTTGATTGGTGTGTTTCTGATAACCCTGAGCCCAGTCGGCGAATAACCGCGCGGTGTTCTCGACGAAACTTCCCACCCGCTGCAGGCTTTGTTGCAAGCGCGGCGCATTCAGCGGTTCGGGTGTCTGGCGGGCATTGAGGCGTTCAATGCGCAGTTGCGCCGGCTGCTCGCTGCTACGGTCCAGAAAGGTTTGGCGGACAATCAAGGCATTGCTCTGCGGTTCGAGCCGCAGCCAGTTACCGATGCCGGGTGGATGCTGGCTGAGGATGATTTCGAAGTTGCCTTCGGCATCCGACTGCAACATGCCTGCATCGAGAAAGCCGGTCTGGATCATCTTTCCATCCGTCTCGTAGCCCCCCTTCTGGGAGCCGAAACTGAGGTAGGCAACACTGCCGCGCTGGCCGCTGACCCGATACTCATGCGCGCCGTTGAGACGCGCATAGCTATACAGATTATCGGGGTTGTCGGCGCCAATTTTCGCGGTTTCATGGGAGGGAGTGATGAAGCCCGGGAAGTCCGGATCGGCAAATTCCAGGTGCATTTCCAATGCAATGCGCAGCAAGCGCGTGAGATAGCGAAATCCTTCGGCGCGGGTCTGCACATCGGCCGGAGCCTCGGCGCGCAATATTTGCTCGCCGCTGCGCCGCAGTTGCTCGCAGAAGAGGTTCCAGCTTTCGCCGCTGAGCACCTCCTGATCGATCCTGTCTGTAACCATGTCGGTCTCCTCTGTTGGCGGAAAGCCCGCCGCTGCCAGTGACCTTAGGGAGCACCCCCTTGCCGATTCTTCGTCCAAGCGGACTAAATCGCCTGCTAGTCCGCACGGACGAGGAGCCGTGCGCCGCGAGCGGCGAGGATCGCGCCTGAGCCCATGGCTTACTTCCCGCCGCAGTTCGTGGCGCGCAGTCATCCTCAGAGGAGTTACCCATGACCGCAGAGAAAAATCTGGTCCGTTCAGTGACCGTGGACATCGCCGCACCGGCCGAATTTGTCTGGTCGGTACTGATCGACCTGGTGCGTTATCCGCAGTGGAACCCCTACACCGTCAAGGTCGAGTCCAGCTTGCAATTGGGCGAACCGGTCAATCTGTTTCTGCCCGATCCGGGGCGACCCGGTGAACTGCTGCACGTGGTCGAGTACCTGGCTGACTTCGAACCCCACCGGTTACTCGCCTGGGAGATGTATGCCAACGCCGACAATCCCGACGCGGCCCGTCGCGAGCAGCACATCGAGCCCACCGACGCGGCCAGTTGCCGATACCACACCACCGACCAGTTCCTCGGCGCCACCGCCGACCAGGTCATGACCGATCATGGCGCTTGGGTCAAACAAGGGTTCGATGCCGTTGCCCACGCCCTCAAGATCCGTGTCGAGACGCTGTACGCGTCCGTCGCGTGACCTGCAGCTGCCGGCGCCTCTTCGTCCAAGCAGACGAAGATGTGCCGGCGGTGCTTTACCTACCGTGGTGTTCAGCCGGCGCCAATCCCGGCAGAACTCGAGGAGGTATTCGATGTTGACTCATCTGCAATGGCTGGAAGCGGAAAGCATCCAGATCATCCGTGAAGTGGTGGCCGAGTGTGAAAACCCGGTGATGCTCTACTCCATCGGCAAGGACAGCGCGGTCATGCTGCACCTGGCGATGAAAGCCTTCGCCCCGGGCAAGCCGCCCTTCCCCCTGCTGCACGTGGACACCACCTGGAAGTTTCGCGAAATGATCGCCTTTCGCGACCAGACCGCCGAACGTCTGGGCCTGGAACTGCTGGTGCACATCAACCCCGAAGGCGTGGAAAAGGCCATCGACCCTTTCATCCACGGCTCGGCCTTGCACACCGATGTGTGGAAGACCCAGGGCCTGAAGCAGGCCCTGGACCACTACGGTTTCGATGCCGCGTTCGGCGGCGCCCGGCGCGACGAGGAAAAGTCGCGGGCCAAGGAGCGGGTGTTTTCGCTGCGCTCCGAGCAGCACCGCTGGGACCCCAAGCAGCAGCGCCCGGAGCTCTGGCATCTGTACAACACACGCAAGCGCAAGGGTGAAAGCCTGCGTGTGTTCCCGCTGTCGAACTGGACCGAGCTGGATATCTGGCAATACATCTACCTGGAACAGATCCCCATCGTGCCCTTGTACTTCGCCAAGGAGCGCCCGGTGGTACGCCGTGACGGCACGCTGATCATGGTCGACGACGAGCGCCTGCCGCTGCTGCCGGGAGAAACCCCGGAACTGCGCAAGGTGCGCTTCCGCACCCTGGGCTGCTACCCGTTGACCGGCGCCATCGACAGTGACGCCGACAACCTGCCGGCGATCATCGGCGAAATGCTGGTCAGCCGCACCTCGGAACGCCAGGGCCGCCTGATCGACAGCGACTCGGCGGGCTCCATGGAGAAGAAAAAACAAGAGGGGTATTTCTGATGAACGCAATCACCGACGCACGCAATGGCGACCTGACGCCCTACCTGCAACAACAGCAGAACAAGCAGCTGCTGCGCTTCATCACCTGTGGCAGTGTCGACGACGGCAAGAGCACCCTGATCGGCCGACTGCTGTATGAATCCAAGGTGTTGTTCGAGGACCAGCTTGGCCAGCTCGAAGCCGACTCGAAAAAGCTCGGCACCCAGGGTGACGAACTGGATTTCGCCCTGCTGGTCGACGGCCTGAGCGCCGAGCGCGAGCAAGGCATCACCATCGATGTGGCTTATCGCTTCTTTGCCACCGACAAGCGCAAGTTCATCGTCGCCGACACCCCCGGCCACGAACAGTACACCCGCAACATGGTCACCGGCGCGTCCACCGCCGACCTGGCGGTGATCCTCATCGACGCCCGCCAGGGCTTGTTGACCCAGACCCGCCGGCACAGTTACCTGGTGTCGCTGCTGGGCATCCGCAAGGTGGTGGTGGCGATCAACAAGCTCGACCTGGTGGACTACTCCCAGGCGGTGTTCGAGCGCATCGAAGCCGAGTATCGCGCCTTCGCCGCACAGATCGGCCTGCAGGATATCCAGTGCATCCCGCTGTCGGCGCTGCGCGGCGACAACATGCTCCAGGCCAGCCCCAACACGCCCTGGTACCAGGGCCCGAGCCTGCTTGCCTACCTTGAAGACGTACCGCTGGAGCAGGACCGGCAGAGCCAGGCGGCGTTCCGTCTGCCGGTGCAGTGGGTGAACCGGCCGAACCTGGATTTTCGTGGCTATTGCGGCAACGTCGTGGCCGGCAGCGTGCGCGTCGGCGAGCGCATCCGCGTGCTGCCCTCGGGCCAGCAGAGCGAGATCACCGGCATCCTTGGCAGCGCCGGGGAGCAGCAGCAAGCCCTGTGCGGCCAGGCCGTGACCCTGACCCTCAAGGACGAGATCGATATCAGCCGCGGCGACCTGATCGCGCTGGCCGACACCCCGCCGGCGGTGGCCGACCAGTTCGAAGCGACCCTGGTATGGATGGACGAACAACCCCTGCTGCCGGGGCGCCCGTACCTGATGAAGATCGGTTGCCGCACCGTCGGCATGAGCTGCGCCAACCTCAAGCACCGGGTCGATGTGAATAGCCTCGAGCACCTGGCGGCCAAGACCCTGGAGCTGAACGGCATTGGCGTATGCAACCTGCACCTGGACCGGCCGATCGCCTTCGATGCTTATGCCGACAACCGCGATACCGGGGGCTTTATCGTTATCGACCGCCTGAGCAATCGCACGGTCGGTGCCGGCATGCTGCACTTCGCCTTGCGTCGTGCGCAGAACGTGCACTGGCAGGCCATCGACGTCAACCGCGAGGCCCACGCCGCGCTCAAGGGCCAGTCGCCACGGGTGCTGTGGTTTACCGGTTTGTCCGGCGCGGGTAAATCGACCATCGCCAACCTGGTCGAGCGCAAGCTGCATGCCCTGGGCCGGCACACCTATCTGCTCGACGGCGACAACGTGCGCCACGGCCTGAACCGCGACCTGGGCTTTACCGAAGCCGACCGGGTGGAAAACATCCGCCGGGTCGCGGAGGTGGCCAGGCTGATGCTCGATGCCGGACTGATCACCCTGGTCTCGTTCATCTCGCCGTTCCGGGCCGAGCGTGACATGGCCCGCAGCCTGGCCGGTGACGGCAACTTCCTCGAGATCTTCATCGATGCGCCGCTGGCCCTGGCCGAGCAGCGCGACCCCAAGGGCCTGTACCTCAAAGCCCGGCGCGGTGAGCTGAAGAACTTCACCGGCATCGACTCGCCCTACCAGCCGCCAGTGGCGCCGGATATCCATATCGACACCCGGCACGAGTCTGCCGAGGCCGCCGCCGAACGCATAGTCGAAGCCCTGCTGGCGCTGTAAGAGCTACCGGGCGCAGCCTGCCCCTTGGGCATGCGCTGCGCCCGTCAGTGCCTAGGCCAAACGGACGATTTTGCCGTCGTGACCCCGGTCGATACTCGCCCATGACAACACGCAGCCAAAGAGGCGCGCATGACCCTGCCCTTTTCCACCTGCCCGGACCTGCACGCCAGCATCGACATCCCCTCTGCCGAGCTCAGCAGCCTGCTCGGGCTGGTCTACCACGGTACGCTGGAGCCCACGCCCTGGGCCAGTTTGCTGGAAGCCCTGCGCCAGCGATTCGCCGCCAGCTTCTTCACCCTGGTGCTGCGCAACCCCGACCATGAACGCCCCGGGCTGATCGTCAATGCCTCGGTGCATGGCGCGCTGTTGCCCGGCGAGCCCTCTTACAGCGAACACTTCTATTCGATCTGCCCGTTCCTCGACTGGCCCGCGGACCAGGTGGCCAGTGCCGACCAGGTGCTGGGCACGGAGGCCTGGCTGGCCCATGATTTCTACCGCAACTACCTGCACCCCCTGGACCTGCGCGATGTGCTGGTGGCCAACATGCGCACTGCCGCCGGCATGCACTGCGCACTGTTCGCCTGCCGCGACCACGCCAGCGAAGCGTTCACCCCGGCGCAGATCAACCTGATCCGCCTGTTGCTGCCGCACCTGCAACAGGCGGTGGACCTGCACTCGGCGGTGGATCAACTGGATGCCGAACGCCAGCTCTACGCGGCAACCATCGACCGCCTGATGGTGGGCACGGCCATCCTCGACGAGAACGGCCGGATGATGCGCTGCAACCGTGCCGCCCAGCGCCTGTTCGACAGCCATGACGGTCTGGAGTGCAAGCACGACAAGCTCTGTGCCTTCGCCAACCATGAGAACCGCACACTGCAGCAGGCCATCCAGGCCATGTTGAAACAACGCCCCCGCGGCCTCGACGACCTGCAAGTCCTGACCCTGTCGCGGCCCAGCGGTGAGATGCCGCTGAACCTGCTGCTGCGCCCGATTGCCATGAACTACCAGACCCACAACAGCGCCCGACGCCCGGCAGTGGTGGTGTTCATCCGCGATCCCGCCGACTCGCCACAAGCCTCGCGTGACCTGCTGCGTAGCCTGTTCCAACTGACCCGCACGGAAACCGAAGTGGCCATGCTGGTCATGGACGGCCAGACCCTCGATGAAACAGCCGAGACACTCGGGGTTTCGCGCAACACCGTGCGCGCTCACTTGCGCGGTGTATTCGCCAAGACTGGCGCCACGCGCCAGGCACAACTGGTCAAGACCTTGCTCAATAGCGTGGCGTCGTTGGGGTAGCTGTCTGCCGATGATGCCCATGACTGCACTCACGGACCTTCACGTCAGGCAGCAATCGGCTGAAGTGGACACTCAGAAACTCAACCGCGCACCAGGTAGGCCCCCGGGGGAACCCGATGTCGCAGCTTCTTGCATTTGCCGGGTGCGGGCTGATGCCCCGCCGGGCGATCAGGAAACCAGATTCGGCATTTGCCCGGACGCGGCATATGGCCGCGGGGAATCTCGACCTCAGCGTACGCCCGCTCTGGCTCGACATTAGCCATTTGTAATTTTCCTTCGGGCCCGGCTCTGCCAGCCGACGGCGCATCCAGAAGCCGATCTGCCTCTGCGCGAGCCAAGTTGCCAGCGTCGCTCCCAGTGTCCGGAGTGGATTGCGCAGCAACGGCCATTTCCGCTTCACGACGCCTTTGGGCCTCCTCTTGCAGCCCCTTCTGTACTGCGACCAAGTCCTCTTTTGCATTGGGTGGGGTACCCGAAGACTGGGCCTGCTGCGCCGCCTGGATCAATTGGAAGTTGCGGTTGCGTAACTCGACGTTGCGACCAACCCGTATGTTCGAGCGCGCCGCCAGGGTTTCAGCCTGCTGGTACTGCCCCTGCTGAAGGCGCAACACACCCAGGTAATGCAACGTCGCGGGATTGTTCGGCTGGATATGCAGGGCACGCTCCAGCGTGGCGGCGGCCTGGTCCAGTTGGCCATTTTCATACTGGCGCGAGGCGGTTTCGATCAGGGTGGTTGATGCGCTGTTACTCTGCGCCGGCGCGCTTCGTTCGGCAGCAACCGAACAAAGCGACGGGACAGCGCAGAACACCAGGATGAAGCCCGGCAGAAAACTCTTGGTTGGCATCAGGGGGCGGACTCGACTGAATTCAAACGGCACTGCCGTAAAACAGGCCACAACGCTGCTCGGCATTTGCGATACAGGGCCGCTATTGACCTGGCCAATACCCTGAAGTTCCTGCTGCAACGACCGTCGCGATCAGTACCATTTTTTACCACCCCCAACATCCAGGCACGATCTGTTGCTGTTCTTCACGCAGGGCGCAAAACGGCCAAGAGCCGTCGTTCAGGGCAGTACAAACGGCTGACTTTTCACTCTGGCGAAGAAGAGTGAGTGAGATATCTTGTCGAGCTGTCGATCCGCTCAACATTCCAAGGAAGCCAATGCTCAGTTCACTCGTATCAAATGGTCAGCCACAAACGCCTGACCGGTTAGAACTGACGGCCCCCTGGTGGAGTTTTACGAAAACAGTCCTGGCTGCGACAGCCCTGTCGTTGGTACGTGACGGGCTCATCGGACTGGACGACCCAATTTCTGATCAGCCTTTCACGTTACGCCAGCTACTGCGGCATGAAGCAGGTCTGGCCGATTACGGCGAACTTGCTGAGTACCACGCCGCTGTTACGAACAGTGAGCCAGCCTGGTCGGCAGATGAAATGATGCAACGCCTTGACGGTGCTCGACTTCGATGCAATCCCGGAACCGATTGGCGTTACTCGAATGTTGGCTACTTGCTCATCGGCAGGCTTATTGAACGGCTAACTGATCTGACGCTTGATGATGCGGTGACTCAACGTGCACTTACTCCCCTGGGCCTGTCGAACGTTCGCTTTGCTAAAACGCGAGCAGACTTGCAAACGACCCATCTTGGAAGCACCTCGAATTATGACCCCGCGTGGGTCTATCATGGTTTGCTGATCGGCCCAATTTCCCAAGCAGCGCTATTTCTGGATCGACTCCTCTGCGCAGAACTGCTCTCCACGGGCTTGCTCCAGGAAATGCAGACAGCACGAACATTGGGCGGCCCGATTCCCGGGCGTCCATGGATCATTCCGGGTTATGGCCTAGGTGTGATGCAAGGGTCGATTGACGGCGGACATTCCCTATGCGGGCACACAGGCTGCGGGCCAGGCAGTGTCATTGCTGTCTACCGTATCCGCGACGGCGACGCATCGGCTTGTTGCGCTGTTTTTGAAGCGGGTGCCAGTGAAGGTGCCGTCGAAGCCATCGCTGTGAAACAGCTGATGCAAGTTATGCGCGGTGGCTGAAGATGGCTAAGTCCTTTTGGCGTCGACCTCATGATTTGCCGGATGACCGCTTCACGCCCTGAGGAAGTCAGTCAACCAAAAATCGTCAGG
Organism: Pseudomonas sp. BF-R-24; assembly: GCF_019947335.1. Lineage (NCBI taxonomy): Bacteria > Pseudomonadati > Pseudomonadota > Gammaproteobacteria > Pseudomonadales > Pseudomonadaceae > Pseudomonas > Pseudomonas sp. BF-R-24. The sequence continues at coordinate 8,213 of NZ_JAGYGG010000008.1, read as the reverse complement.
CGTATTCAACGGAACATTCCATTTAAGAGTTTTCTACCTCGGGCGCACGGAAGGCCTTACTGTAATAGCCGGACTGGTCGAAACAGCAAACCTGCTTCTTGCCGGTTGCAAGCATATCGCAGGCATCACCAATTCGCTTTTCGCGCGTCTTGAGTTGCTTGGCTGAAGTAATCCAGTGGATCCAGTCTATTCGTGCGATGGTCGTTGTATTATTCCAAACTTTACGAGCCTCAGGAGTGGCTGCCAGTGCCTCCTCAAAGTCTGCCGGGATGTCAGGCTCGGGTTCCTTTTTCACAGGGGTTAGCTCGAGTGTAACGATATCCCCAACGGCCACACCTGCGGCGTCGAGTAACTCGCTACTTACCTTCAGCCAATGGCTCAGCTGACCATCGGGCTCAAGGGTTGCCTGGAAATGGTGCCCATTGATTGTGCCTTCAACTGTCGTCCTTCCCCGCCTCGGAAGCGGTTCACTCGCGTCTCTTGGCAGTACTGCGAACGCCCACGACGTATCATTACCGGGCTTTGCCGGACGAAGAAGCTTTGCTTCGAATCGGGATTTCACATCGATTATTGTCATTGCCACTCCTCCAACTAATACGCCTGACTACTTTCTGGCAACATCACTGTAGCGTTTAAATACGACATTGATGACGCCAAGATGGGCGCTTAGTTATCCATCACCTCGTCCAGTGCCTTCTCGAGGGTGCTGACCGTGCGCTCGATATTGTGCAGCTTTTCGAGTCCGAACAGACCGATGCGAAAGGTCTGGAAATCGGCCGGCTCGTCGCATTGCAATGGCACTCCGGCGGCGATCTGCAGGCCGTGGCTGGCAAATTTCTTACCGCTCTTGATGTCGGCATCATCGGTGTAGCTCACCACTACGCCAGGAGCCTGAAAGCCGGCTGCGGCCACGCTTTTGATGCCTTTGCCGGTCAACATTGCGCGCACCCGATCGCCCAGAGCCTGTTGTTCGCCGCGGACCTTGTCGAAACCGTAGGCTTGCGTCTCTTTCATCACTTCGTTAAACCGTGCGAGGGAATCGCTGGGCATGGTCGCATGGTAGGCATGTCCGCCCTGTTCATAGGCTTGCATGATCTGAAGCCACTTTTTCAGGTCGCAGGCGAAGCTGCTGCTCTGCGTCTGTTCGATGCGCTCGAGGGCCAAAGCACTGAGCATCACCAGGGCGCAGCAAGGGGAGGCGCTCCAGCCTTTCTGCGGTGCGCTGATCAGCAGGTCGACTGCGCATTTGTGCATATCAACCCAAATCGTGCCTGAGGCGATGCAGTCCAGCACGAACAGGCCACCCACCGCATGCACCGCGTCGCCAACGGCCCGCAGGTACTCGTCGGGCAGGATAATCCCTGATGAGGTTTCAACGTGGGGGGCGAAGACAATCTGCGGCTTCTGCGCCGCAATGGCTGCCAGCACTTCGTCCAGAGGGGGTGGAGCGTAGGCAGCCTGGCGACCCGTGTCGACCGGTCGGGCTTTGAGCACCGTGGTGGCCGCCGGGATGTTGCCCATCTCAAGGATCTGGCTCCAGCGATAACTGAACCAGCCGTTGCGTATCACCAGGCATTGCTGGCCGGTGGCAAACTGTCGTGCCACCGCTTCCATGCCGAATGTGCCGCTGCCCGGGACCACCGCAACAGCCTGGGCGTTGTAGACCTGTTTCAGGGTCTTGGAAATGTTCTTCATCACGCCTTGAAATGACTGCGACATGTGGTTGAGTGAGCGGTCGGTGTAGACCACTGAGTACTCGACCAGCCCCTCGGGATCGATACTGGGATATAGCTTTGACATGGGTGACTCCTTTGGCAGGGATCTCAGTGGTATCGACCCTGCCCTAAGCCTTGGCAAATGACAAGATTGCTCGGGATTGAATGGCGACTTCTGTCGAGCGGCTGGCAGCATCAGGTCGATTACTGGACGTTGCAATGCTCGCAGGTGGCTGCTGAGTTGTGGGAGGGGGGCTTAAAGGTTCCTACCTCCTTACATTCGTTCGATAGCGACCAACTACAAAAGGCGGCAGCCGACCCAATGCAGACGTTCGCTAACGACTGCAATCGGCTGTGGATTCAACCGGTCGATGCAAAGCTGCTTTCGAGCAGAAGAAAACGTCACTAAGCAGCGGCCAGCGAGCCGCTGCTATGCTGAGTCGAATCTCGTCAGCATGGCTCAACTGGCATGGTTCGTATGCTTTTTTGAAGGTCGTGCTCACGTGTTTGCTGACGCAGTAGGCAAATGACATTGCCGAGCTGCTGCCGCATAACATAAATGAACACCTGATTAACATACGCAAGGGTGGTAGGTAGACGTTTACAGACAGTACAACCCAAGGACTATCTCAGGACTACCTGGCATGGGCAATTCTTTCTGGAGCAGGTTCGGCCTCGAACTGATATTGATGACGTTCAGCGTATTTTTTTGCTATGCGATGTACCACATGCATGTGACCCATCAGCGCCGCAACAAAAAACAAATCGATGAAGCGTTTCGCAATTCCATGGCGCAGCACGGTATTGAAAATGTGGAAATCCGACAGGATCACACAACGTTAGGGGCCCATGGGAAAGTCGGGAAAAAGCTGTTCGATGTCCACAGGATTCTTCACTGCCCGCCGGATCGCTGGTTTGTCTACATCCATGTCGAGGACACAAATCCAGTGCTTATGCCGATTTCAGAGCAGCGAGCAATGGCTACCCTCAACAGCCAGGGGGGAATTGAATAGGCCGATGACGACGTTGGCTCCCTGTTCGGGAGGTGCCGAAAGTACGCCTTGGCGAGCGGCTGCTTTGGACTGCGGCCCTTCGTGACAGGCAGAAACCGGCCACTAGCTGACAATCGCATTCACTTTTGTATCACCGCCTGAACTGGCTGGGTGCTATCAGTGCAGTTACGGGTTGCGATATTTTCCCGGGCAGTCGCCGCAGCCTGGTTTGGTCGCCGGCACCCCCGGCTTGCCGAGTCAGCCCGCCGGCCATACGATTCGACTATTCCTCAGGCGGAGGAGTCATTGTGAAGCCGGTGATGCTCCTGACGCGCATCCTGGCACCTGCCATCGCTCTGGCGCTGGTATCTGCCGGCCTGAATGCCGACGACCCGTTCGCGCCATTGCGCGACGCCATGGTGCGGGAGATCGCCAACATGTCGTCCGTCACCCGCGACGAAACCGGCAGGGTCGAGTTTGCCGCGCCGGTGATGGCCGCGATGGCCAAGGTGCCACGCCATAAATTCGTCCCGCCCGACGAGGTGCCCTACGCCTACGAGAATCGTCCGCTGCCGATCGGCTACGGTCAGACCATCTCCCAACCCTACATCGTCGCCCTGATGACCGACCTGACGCAGGTCGGGCCCGGCGACGTGGTACTCGAGATCGGCACTGGCTCGGGCTATCAGGCGGCGATCCTCGCCGAGTTGGCGCAGGCGGTCTACACGATGGAGATCATCGAACCGCTGGTAGTGCAGGCCGGGGAGCGGTTGGGCCGTCTAGGATATGCGAAGGTGCAGGCCCGGCTGGGCGATGGCTACCACGGCTGGCCCGAGCACGGGCCTTACGACGCCATACTCGTCACCGCCGCCGCCAGCCATGTGCCGCCGCCACTGATCGCCCAGCTCAAGGCCGGCGGACGGATGGTAATCCCGGTCGGCGCGCCGTTCATGATCCAGTACCTGCTGCTGATCGAGAAGGCCGGCGATGGCAGTGTGTCCACCCGGCAGGTGCTGCCTGTGCGCTTCGTGCCGCTGGTCGGAGGCGGTTGAGCATGCATTCGCCGCCATTGCTCGCCCTGGCGCTGCTGTCTGCCTCCGCGCTCGGCTATGAGGTGCTGCTGCTGCGACTGCTTTCGATAATCCAGTGGCACCATTTCGCCTACATGATGATCAGCGTCGCGCTGCTCGGCTACGGCGCTGCCGGCACCGCCGTGGCGCTGGCACGGCCTGTGCTGGCGCCGCGCTTCCACGGCGTGTTCATTGGCGGCGCGGTGTTGTTCGGGCTGAGCGCCATCGCCTGCTTCAGCCTGGCCCAGCAGGTTCCGTTCAATCCCCTCGAGATCCTCTGGGACGCGCGGCAGTCGGCGCGCCTGCTGATGATCTACCTGCTGCTGTTCGTGCCGTTCTTCTGCGCGGCGGTGTGCATCTGCCTGACCTTCACCTGCTTTCAGGAACAGATTCATCGGATCTACGCCTTCGACATACTCGGCGCCGGCGTGGGCAGCCTGGCGATCGTCGCCGCGCTGTTCGCCCTGACGCCCATCGATGCGCTGCGGCTGCTGGGCGGCACCGGCATCGCCGCCGGGGCGCTGGCCGCAATGGCTTGCACGGGGCATAGGCACTGGCTCGCGCCGTTGCTGCTGGCGGCGGCAGTCGCGGTGCCGGCCGGCGTGCCCGGGCGCTGGATCGCCCTGTCGCCCTCCGAGTACAAGGAACTGAGCCAGACGCTGCGTATCAAGGATGCGCGCGCAATCGCCCAGACCTGGAGTCCGCTGGGTCTGCTCACGGTCGTCGACAGCCCGACCATTCCCCTGCGCTACGCGCCTGGTCTGAGCCTCAACGCGACACAGGAACCGCCCGCACAACTGGCCATCTTTACCGACGGCGACGGCCTTTCCGTGCTGAACCGCTATGACGGGCGCCGCGAGCCGCTCGCCTACCTGGACTACCTGACCTCAGCTCTGCCCTATCACTTGCTGCGCCAACCCCGCGTGCTGGTGCTGGGCAGCGGCGCCGGCGCCGATGTGCTGCAGGCGATCTATCACGGCGCCAGCGCGGTGGATGCCATCGAACTGAACCCGCAGGTGATCGATCTGGTCCAGCGCCGCTTCGCCGACTTCTCCGGCAAGCCGTACAGCGCGCCCAACGTCCGTGTGCTGATCGGCGAGGCGCGCGGCCTGGTGGCTTCGCGCGGCGAGCCTTACGACCTGATCCAGATCGCCCTGCTGGACTCCTTCGGCACTGCCTCGGGCGGCCTGCATGCGCTGTCCGAGAACTACCTGTACACGGTGGATGCCTTCGCCGAGTACCTGCGCCATCTCGCGCCCGGCGGCCTGCTGGCCATCACCCGCTGGGTCGCCCTGCCGCCGCGCGATGTTCCCAGGCTGCTGGCCACCGCGGCCGCGGCCATCGAGCGCGACGGGCAGGCCAGCGCGGCGCGCCGCATCGTCATGATCCGCGGCTGGAAGACCGCGACGCTGCTGGTCAGCAACAGGGATTTCGACGACGCTGGCATCGCCGTGCTGCGGGAATTCTGCCGGGCGCGCTCCTTCGACCTGGCCTACTACCCCGGGATGACCGTGGCCGAGGCGAACCGCTACAACCTGCTCGACCGGCCCTGGTTCTTCGAAGCGGCGCAGGCCCTGCTGTCCGGCGAGCGCGCGGAGTTCCTGGCGCGCTACAAGTTCGACGTGCGTCCGACTACGGATGATCGGCCGTATTTCTTCCACTTCTTCAAGTGGCGCTCGCTGCCGGAACTATTGGCACTGAAGGCGCAGGGCGGCCTGTCAATGTTGGAGTGGGGCTATCCGGTGCTGATCGCCACACTTCTGCAGTCCAGCGTGGCCGCCGTGCTGCTGATTCTGGCGCCGTTATGGGGGGCGCGGCGGCGCCAGCGGCGCTCTCGAAATGCGGCTTTGGCCAGGTTCGAACTTCGGGTCGTGTCCTACTTCGCCGCCATCGGCTTTGCGTTCATGTTCGTGGAAATCGCCTTCATCCAGAAGTTCACCCTGTTCCTCAGCCACCCGTTGTATTCGGTGGCGGTCACGCTCAGCGCGTTCCTGATCTTCGCTGGCCTCGGCAGCCGTTACTCCGGCCGGCGGCGGGGGGACATTGGAACGGGTGTGGGGCCCCATCATCCGCTCGCGCGGCCAGTCCTGGCGATCTGCGCGATCGCCCTGCTCTACCTGATCGCCCTGCCCCCGTTGTTCCAGCTGCTGGCGCCGGTGGGGACCCTCGCCAGGTTCGGCATCTGCGCCGCGCTGGTAGCGCCGCTGGCGTTCGCCATGGGCATGCCGTTTCCGCTCGGACTCGGGCGCGTCTCCGCGTGCGCCGAAGCACTGGTGCCGATCGCCTGGGGCGTCAACGCCAGCGTATCGGTGGTGGCGGCCGTGCTGGCGACCCTGTTGGCGATCCACCTGGGTTTCACCGTGGTGTTGCTGCTGGCGTTGCTACTGTATCTCGTGGCGGCAGTCATGTTTCCCTGATCGCGGCGGTTCGCAGCAAAACGTCAACAGACCCTGGTGAGACGAATGGTCTGTTGGAACGCCGCTTGCCCAGTCCACACGTCTCGCCGGTGGTGACCGGCAGAAACCGGCCAAAAGCAGCCAGTCGGAAATGTCCACGAAACCATGGGCGATTCACTCCGGGGCACATTGGCATTCAGCTTCCCTCCGCCCTCGGTTCCCGACCGGGAGCACGGCGCCTACAATGTTGCCATTATCATTTGTCGTCCATCTTTGTTGACGATTGTGGCCGGCGCTCAGTGCTCTCTTCGGCGTTGGGCGCTTCTGGAAAACTCCCTGGCGTGAACACATGGGTCTGCAAGTCGCTGGCATCGACTTCGGCGACACCATGAACCGAACGAGCCAGAACAATGGCCTGTTCACACTGTCTATGAGTGTTGACGCGGCCGCTTAACCCCACTATGCCCGCATGGGTTTTGACATTGATATGCAGGCTAAGGGTCGGATCGGAAAATGCCAGGGCCGACTTCACCTTGGCGGTAATCCATGCATCGTGAACGGCCATTTCCAGACCATGGGAGTAATGCTGGAAGGAGTGAATTTTCATGGCTGAACCCTCTGTCGCGTAATCAGACGTACCGTCCATCCCATTTGCTGTGTCGCCCTCTGCCTGTCAGGTGAACGCTATGGATACCTGATTCGCTTTGGAGCGCTCGTCACGCAAACATTGACAGAAATTAATTATAGTACGGCCGTTGCCTGCGGTCAGAGCGCTGTCCCCGTGAACGTCCGCCTTGGTCGCTCTGTGCCAGGCGCAACACCTACAGAGCACTCCAAACAGTCCTTATTGCGATCAGCCCTGATCAACCCTTAGCTGCCCTTCGCGGCGGGGAGATACCGGCCAAGAACTGCCCCTGGGGTCTAAGATAAATCGGGCGTGATTCACCGATCGCTGGCGGATGAATCAAGCTTAGGTCGGTGCTTGGCGACTGCATAAATCAAAAGGGACCGCGCATGAGCAAATATTTGGTTTTGTTACTGGCTGGCGCCACAGGCGTTGCTCAGGCGCAATCCATATGCACTTACCCATGGTATCAATCGATCGATAAGATACTGCACACAGCCGATGCGCAAGGGCACGGGCCAGATATAGGCTCCGACGAATGGAAATCGGTGATCGAATTCAAGTTAGGGGTTCGCGATGGAGCAAACGTCCCTGAACGAAGCTCCGAACAGTGGTGCCAGTACATTGATCAGCATATCAATGCAATGCAGCCGACTGGGGGCGGCACGGAAAAATCGTCGACTGCCAATGTGACACCTGGCCCTTCATACGATTGCGCCAGAGTGGAGTCTGGCGGTATCGAAGCGATGATATGTGAGGACAAGGCGTTATCCGCGCTCGATCGCAATCTGTCGGCAGTTTATGCCAGTGCGAGTATTAAGGCCGGCAACGAGCATCCTCCCCGGCTAAAAGCAGAACAACGTGGATGGATCAAGGGACGCGACGACTGCTGGAAGAGTGATGACGTCGGTGCATGCTTGCGCATGGAATACCAGCGCCGCATCGCCGAGTTGCAAGCACGGTACCGACTGGTATCGGGCACTGGGCCTGTCTATTACGAATGCGACGGCAACCCTGCTAGAGAGGTGACTGTCATGTTCTTCAAAACCGATCCGCCGACATTAATCGCCGAGCGTGGCGACAGCGTATCGCTGATGTACCAGCAGCCAAGTGGCAGTGGCATAAAGTACCTTGGGCGCAATGAAACGCTTTGGGAGCATCAGGCCGAGACCATAATCACGTGGGGATATGGTGGGCCCAAGTCGCAGTGCAAAAGAAAGCCTTGAGCAACGATTCAATCAGCTGGGTAATTGCATATTGCTGCCCCTCGTGACAGGCAGAAATCGGCTGTGGATTCAACCGGTCGACGCAACAGATTGGCTAAATCGTTCAGCGGGTGTTTCGTAGTCTAGTGTTTTCCGAGGGCGGCTATTTAGCTGCCTTGCGACTTCATTGAGCGTGGCTTGCGAGTGCTC
>NZ_JAGYGG010000079.1:0-6016 GCF_019947335.1 Pseudomonas sp. BF-R-24 | reverse complement strand
GACGTCGGCTTCATCGAAGGCCGTCGCGTGCTGGGCATGTTCTCAGCGCCTTGGCTGCAACCCAAGATCGGCCGCTTGAACACCGGTCTGCGCGAGCCGTGTTTTCACATTCGGGTGGCCGATGCCGTGGGCGTTGAAAAAACGCAGACGGTCCAAATCGTGTTGCCCGTGCTGGACGGTGGTGGCGAGTACACCCTGACTCACCTGGAGCCAGCGGGTGATGGTCTGGTGGCCTTGTCGTTGAGGTTAAAAGCATGAGTACCGTGCCGGTTTCGCTGCAGTTTTCCGCAGACGATATGCAGGCTTTTAAACAGTTGGCCAAGGTGATGCCCAAGGCGGCCGCCGCGGCGCAACGGCGGGCAATCAACAAGACCTTGGGCTGGCTTGCCACGCACATGGCGCGGGATGTCAGCAAGCAGGAACGAATCGCCGTTCGGGCGGTGCGTCAGCGTCTGCGCAGCTATCCCATCAAAGGCCAGGGCCAGTTGGGCAAACTCTGGTTCGGCACCAACCCGATGGAGGCCAGCCGGATAGGCAATCCACGTCAGGGCAAGGCCGGTGTCTCGGTGGCGGGGCGGCGTTATCAGGGGGCGTTTTATAAACGCGTCTATGGCAACAAGGCGGATATCTGGATTCGCACCGCCAGCAAACATTTCAACCCGGACGATTATCCCGGCAGCAGCGCGTCCGCCGGTGGAGGCACAAGTTCGGGCTGGATCGCGGAAAACGACAACCGCTTTCCGCTGGCCAAGGCCAAGGTCTCGCTCGAAGACGTTGAAGGTCCGTTTTACACCTGGGCCAACAAGGCCGACGAGCGTCTGCTGGTCCTGTTCAAACAAGAGATGAACTTTGAACTTCATAAATACCTGAAGGGGAGCGCCCGTGTCTGATCCTGCCTTTTCGCTGGATGCGTTGTACGCCGCCATCGAGGACCACATCCGCCAGGCACTGCCCTCGGTGCGGTTTGTGGCGACCTGTCCGGACATTCAGGACCGCATAGCGTTGCCGGCGGTATTTCTCGAGCCGGTTGAGTTTGAGCCCGGGTCCGATATCGGCACCGGTGAAACCGTGTTGATCCAGCGCTTTGAAGCGCGGGTCATTGTCGCGCCCGAGTTGGCCCGCCATCAGCAACTGGGTGCCCAGTTGGCGGCACAACTTGCGGTTCTATTACGAGCACAAACCTGGGGGCTGGATAACGTTGAACAGGCGCAGTTTGTCGCCTCGCGTCAGGACTGGACCAAACCGGAACTGGATGGCTACACCGTGTGGACGGTGGAGTGGACCCAGCAGATCTACCTCGGCGAGGTTGAGTGGCTGTGGCCTGTCGAGCCCCCGGGCACCCTGTACCTGAATGTCGATGGCTGCACCGGTACCGGCAATGAAGACCACTACTTTCAGCCGGAGGATCTGGCATGGGATACGCCAGCGCCGAACACGACCGGATGATCGCCGCCATGCTGCTGCCTTGCGTGGTTGTCGGCGTCGATCTAAGTGCCGGCCGGATGCGGGTCAAGGCCGGGACCTGGGTCAGTGCCTGGGTGCGTTGGCACAGCCTGGCGGCCGGCAAGGCCCGTCATTGGCGGGCGCCGAGCATGGGGGAGCAGGGCGTGCTGTTCAGCCCCAGCGGTGATCCGGCCATGGGCACCTTTATCCCGGGACTGTATGGCAACGCCGGGGCGCCGCCGGACAACCGTGATCACGTCGAGGCCTGGTACTTCGACGATGGCGGCTCGCTGGTCTACGACTGGCAAGCCGGCAGCTACCGCATCGCGTTACCCGACGGCAGCCGCGCGACCATCACGGTCGGTGGCTCGCAGCTTGACGTGACGCCGGAGCAAATCCGGGTGACGGCCAGTTTGATCACGCTGGTGGGTGAGGTGAGCATCGACGGTACGTTGAGTGTGTCCGGCGACATCACCGGCGCCGGCACGATCATGGATGCCGGGGGCAACAGCAGCAACCACTCGCATTGAGTGAACATTCACCTTCAGCCCGCCGCGTGCGGGTTTTTTTATACCTGGAGTAAATCCATGACAAGCAAAACCAAGGATTCAGCCGCCAGTGAGGCGCCCGCGCCGGCCACGCTGAGCTTCTTTCGCGACACGCTGTACACCTCGCGGGTGCTGGTCCTGCTGGAAGCCGAGCGCACCTTGAAAGTGGAAAAAGGCCAGGTCGCGGTGGCCTCGGATGACACGGTCGCGCTCGAGTATTTGCATAGCCGCAAGGACTTTGTCGCGGTCGAGGGCTGATCCCATGATCGGGATGATCGGACTGGACCGCCGCACCGGCCAACTCATTTCCGGCCTCGATCACCTGCGCCAGTCCATCGAGGACATCTTGTCCACGCCCTTGGGCAGCCGGCGCATGCGCCCGGAGTACGGCAGCAAGCTGCGGCGCTTTGTCGACCTGCCGGTGAATGACGGCTGGAAAAGCGCCGTGCAGGCCGAGGTGGCCAGCACCCTAGGCCGTTGGGAGCCGCGCCTGAAGCTAGGCCGGGTGCGCGCCGTGGCCATCCTCGACGGGCGTATCACCTTTGAGCTGACCGGGCAGTACCTGGGCAGCGACGTGACTTTGGAGGTGTCCGCATGACCATGGAACTGGCGGCCCTGCCGCCGCCGCAAGTGCTGGAGGACCTCGACTTTGAGGAGGTTTACCAAGAGAAACTGGAAGCCTTCCGCCTGAGCATGGGCGACAACTGGAGCGCGGAGCTGGAAAGCGACCCGGTGCTCAAGCTGATCGAGCAGGCCGCGTACGGCGCTGTGCAGAACCGGGCGCGGGTCAACGACGCGGGCAAGGCCTTGCTGTTGGCCCATGCCGAGCGGGCCGACCTCGATCATCTGGCCGCCAACGTCAACTTGCAACGCTTGGTGATTCAGGCGGGAGATTCGAGCACGGTGCCGCCGACGCCGCAGGTGCTCGAAGAGGACGATGCCCTGCGCGAGCGGGTGCAGCTGTCGTATGAAGGACTGACCACGGCGGGACCGCGCAATAGCTACATCCTGCATGCGCGTAACGCCTCGGGTCTGGTGGCTGATGCCACGGCGGAAAGTCCGTCACCGGCCGTGGTGGTGGTCACCGTGCTCAGCCTGGAAGGCAGCGGCGCCGCCTCGCCGGAACTGCTGGAAGAGGTCCGGCTGCACCTGAATGACGAGGACGTGCGACCGGTGGCCGACCGCCTCACGGTGCAGAGCGCCGTGGTCATCGATTACCGCATTGAAGCGGTGCTGTACCCGCAGGCACCGGGTCCGGAGAACGAAGCCTACCTGACCGAAAGCCAGAAACGCCTGAGCGAGTGGATCAACCCGCGCCGCCGCTTGGGTCTGGAAGTGGCGCGCTCGGGGATCGATGCGCAATTGCACGTTCCCGGCATCGCCCGGGTTGAGTTGCTGGGCTGGACCGATCTCAAACCGAGCAAGGCCGAAGCGGCGTATTGCACGGGCTACAGCGTGATCCTGGGGGCCTGACATGAGTACTCAGCTGCCGCTCAACAGCACGCCGCTGGAGCTGGCCGTGGAAGCGGCCAATTACGAAAACACACTGATTCCGCTGCGCAGTTTGTACAACGCCGACACCTGCCCCGAGCACTTGTTACCGTACCTCGCCTGGGCCTGGTCGGTGGACCGCTGGAACAACAACTGGACCCAGGAGGCCAAGCGCACGGCGATCCGTTCGGCGTACGACGTGCATGCACGCAAAGGCACCATCGGTGCGCTGCGGCGGGTGGTCGAGCCCCTGGGCTATCTGATCGATGTCGTGGAATGGTTCGACACCGTGCCGGAAGGCGTGCCCGGTACGTTCGCTCTGGAGGTGGGGCTGAACGACGCCGGCATCACCGAGGAACTGTACGAGGAACTGGCGTGGTTGATCGACGACGCCCGTCCGGTCAGCCGGCATATGACCAACCTGGCGCTCAGCCTGCAGACCGAGGGGGTGCTGGGCATTGCCGTGTGCGTGCAAGAGGGTGAAGAGATCGACGTGTACCCGCCGGCCCCGAAAGACATCGACGTGACCGGCACTTTTGGCCCGGCGCTCTGCGTCGATGAAACCGATACTTTGGACGTTTATCCCTATGATTGATAAAACCAGTCAGTTTTTTGCCATTCTCACGGCGGTCGGTGAAGCCAAGCACGCCAATGCCATTGCCATGGGGCTGGACTGGATGTTCACCGAGATGGGCTTGGGGGATGCCAACGGCACCGACCCGATTCCGGATCGTCTGCAAACCCAATTGATCAATGAATGGCGCCGGGCGCCGATCAACCAGATCCGCGTCGATGCGGCCAACCCCAATACGGTGATCACCGAACAGATCATTCCGCCGGAAGTCGGCGGTGAGTGGATTCGCGAGATCGGCCTGTACGACGTCGACGGTGACCTGGTGGCGGTGGCCAACTGTGCGCCGAGCTATAAACCATTGCTGGACCAGGGCACGGGCAAGACCCAAGTGGTGCGGATGAACTTCATCGTCAGCAGCTCGGCGAACATCGTGCTGAAGATCGACCCGGCCGTTGTGCTGGCCACGCGTGAATACGTCGACCTCGCGATCAGCGAAGCGCTGGCCAAACTGGATCACAAACAGTCAGCACGGGTGGCGGCCACGGCTGCCATCACCCTGAACAACGTGCAGACCATTGATGACGTGGCCGTGGTCGCCGGTGATCGCGTGCTGGTGACCGCCCAGACCCAGGCTCAGGACAACGGCCTGTATGTGGTCAGCACCGAAAGCTGGATGCGAGCCGCCGATGCCGACAACAGCCTGGAAGTGACACCGGGGTTGTTTATCCACGTCGAGCAGGGCACGACCAACGGCGACAGCCTCTGGCAGTTGATCACCGACGCGCCAATCACCCTGGGCACCACCGGTTTGCAGTTTGAAATGATCGCGGGCGGCAGTGGGGCCGGTGTGGGCACATTTCGCAGTGTCACCGTCGATGCCCTTGGGCGTGTGATCGCTGGCACCAACCCGACCACCCTGGCCGGCTACGGCATCACTGATGCCATGGCAGTCAGCGAAAACCTGGGCGATGTTGCGGATGTGGTCGAGGCTCGGAATAACCTCGGGCTGGGCACCGCCGCGACCGCTGCTGTGCAGGTCCATCTGCACGATGAAACGCCTGATGCGCTGATGAAGGTCGGAGCGTTCGGCTGGGGCGGGGCCGCCTATGCGGTCAGTGATGTTGACATCGGTGGCCTGAACGCGGTGACGGCCCTCTATTTCGTCAGCAATGGCGCGGGAGGGCCAGGTGGCGCGCCCTTTGAGGGCTGGGTTCGCGTCTCGGCGATTACACCAGGTCAATACGCCTTTCAGGAGATTTATGGGAATGCCGACCACACCCTAAACCGCCGGGCCTTGACTGCCGGTGTTTGGGGCGAATGGGAAAACACCTGGGACTCAACCAATCTAGTTAAACAAATCTACCCCCAAGATGACACGCCAGGCCGTGTACTGCTCACGGGTGCTTATGGCATCGGTCACGGGGGGATTGTCCTTCCCGACGGCACCGATCTAAACACAGTCACCACCGTGGGTATTTACCGGGTGAACCCCGGCCCGAACGTTCCAGAAGGGTGTCAATTCTCCCCCATGCTGGTTGCGGTCAGTCAGGACACCCTCTGGCAACAAATCATCGGCTATAACACCGGTACAACTTACACTCGTGGCGGTGTTCGGACCCCAGAGGGATACGTATTCAGTGCGTGGGTAACGGGTTGGGACACTAGTAACTTTGACCCTGCTGCGTACCAGGCAGCACTGGGTTTCACTCCCGTGCAGCAAGGCGGTGGTGCGGGTCAGGCGTCGAACAAGGTCTACATTGGTTATCGACCCGCCTCGAGCGACGTGGGTTTACAGGTTGATGCATCCGACTTCGGGAAGATCTGGACCGAAAGCAACTTTGATCCTGCTTCCATATTTGCCGTCCCTGTCGGCGTGCCGTTTCCATGGCCAACCGCTACGCCGCCCGAAAAATGCGTCCTGATGGCGGGGCAGCCGTTCAACGTCGAGTGGTACCCGGTA
>NZ_JAGYGG010000078.1:0-6084 GCF_019947335.1 Pseudomonas sp. BF-R-24 | reverse complement strand
CGGCATCGGCCACCCGAATGTGAAAACACGGCTCGCGCAGACCGGTGTTCAAGCGGCCGATCTTGGGTTGCAGCCAAGGCGCTGAGAACATGCCCAGCACGCGACGGCCTTCGATGAAGCCGACGTCGGCCAGGGTGTCGAACACCACGCTGTCGATCTCCGCGACCAGGTCTCGAAAGGCCATGGTCAGAGCGTCAGCAGGATCTGTGCCCGTGGACGCGTGCACAGGTGCAACGGGTTGGATTGGGCTTCACCGGCCATGCCCTTGTTGAACGGCAGTGGTTCCAGCTTGCTGTAATACGGCAGGCCTTGGGTGTTGGCCGTTTCCATGTAGTCCGCCGGGGCAAAACAGGAGATGTAGAGTTCCGGCACGCCTTCGGGAATCAACAGGGCTGTATCGTCATGAATAAACGACACGCCAGCGATTCGCCCGCGGTAGCGCTCCCAGACGATGCCGCCCAGCTCGAAACTGTCCCGCGCATCACCACGCAATTCCGCGGCTTGGATCGTATTGAGGTAGGTTTCCTCAACCGATTTGTGCGTGATCAGCTTGTTCCAGAAATTCTTGCCACAGAAGGCCCGCGCGCCCGAGCTGGTGACGCTACCCAGTTCATCGTCCTGCATGTCCAGCGCTTCGGCGCACTTGACCCGGATCTTCGTCGCCGAGTCGTTCAGGCCCATGGACAAGCTTTGTTGCTCCACACCGAACGCCTGATAGATGTTCAGCAGGACCGTCGAGCCGTCCGCATCCAGCACCAGGCCGTTCAGTGCGCCCATGCGTTGAAATTCATGGGTGGCATCGAGCTGACGCTTGGCCTTGCTCAGGCGGGTGTTCACTACGCCCTGCACGGCCTGCAACTCGGTGGTCGTACCAAAGGCACGAATGCCCTGGATCTCGTCAGCCTTGATGGTGAAACGCTGCGGCAGGTGCACGGTGTTGAACGGGATCATCTGACGCTTGCTTGCACCCACGACCAGACCCGAGGTGCCGCGCTCACCCGCCGGCACCAGGGCCAGGGTGTTGCCGTCCTTTTCGATCTGCACGGTCAGGGTGCTGATGCCTTCCTCGCGAAACAGGCCCAGGCTGCTGATGCGGCCCGGCAAGTATTCCTGCTCATTGATCGCCGCGGTCAGCGAAGACACGGAAAAAACATCGTCGGTAAAAATGCCAATGTCGGCCATGAAGGGACTCTCCAGAAAAGCAAAACCCCGCACAAGGCGGGGTTGGGGTAAGGGGGCTGACTTAGCGGGCTATCACAAATTGAGCCGCCAAGGCGGCCTCCGCGTCAGCATCGAAACCGGTCAAATGCACCTCGCTGACCTCGGCCAGCCGTACCACTGCACTGGCGCGACGCTCTTCGGTCGATTCACCCAGCGGCCCGTAGAGGATGCACGCCGCCACTTCGGTGCCATCAACGGCGGCAGGATCGTAGGGGGCAAACTCATTGGTCGTCGTGACCAGCCCCAGCACCTGGCCAGCATTCAGTGCGGCACCGGCGGCCACCAGAATGGATTCACGAGAGATCTTCCCGGCCCCTTCGGAGAGCAGAAACTCGCCGGCGTGTAGCGTTTCGTACTTTACGGTCATGCTCGTGCTCCTTTTGCACTGTTGGATTGCCCCGCATGGACGGCCTGACGGGCTGCCCAGATCGAAGACGGATTCGGTTGTTTCGCCAGCACCTTCGGTGCAGGGTCATCGTTGAGGGGCACGCTGTTGTCGATTTCGAAACCGTTGCCGCTGCTGACAATCTTGTCGAACAGCCGCGCACGTACCGCGGACTCATCCAGTCCCGCGGCCACATACTCGAGGCTGAGTTCTGGCAGTCGTGCCGCGACACACAGGTCATGCACCGCCTTGGCCCGGGTCAGCCCCGCCAGGACGATCTCTTCGCTTTCAAGCTGGGTCGAACTGAGCAATGGCGTGACCAGGTTGCTGATCCCCGCCTCGGCACAACGTTGAGTGATCAACAATGCCAGCTTGGCCGAGTCCATCACCGGCTTGGGTGGATCGTTTGGCGCAGGCTCCGACTCCAAATCTGGCTCAGGCAACTCATCGAGCTGGGCCAGCAATTCAGCTGGGGTGTGCTGGTAACGCTGCATCACCCCGCCCTGCCCCAGACACGCTTTGACCTGCACCCCGTCGCCCACCTCATCGGCCAGCCCCAAGGCAACCGCCTCACTGGCGGTCAACCAGGTTTCGGCAGCCACCAAACCTCGCAGCTCCGCCTCATCGATGTCCGGTGCCTTGGCCTTGTAGGCCGCGATGATCGCCTCCATGGTTTGATCGAGGACATCGGCCACTTTGCGAAAGCTATCGGCATCGCCCGCTGCATAGGTCCACGGGTTGTGGATCATCAACATCGCATTGGACGCGATCACCACCTTGTGAGCACCGCACACCGCGACACTGGCCGCACTGGCAGCTAATGCATCGACACGCGCCGTGCAACGTTCGCCCAGCCGCGACAAGGTGTTGTGCATGGCCAACCCGTCGAACAGGTCGCCGCCGATGCTGTTGAACGCGGCGATCACCGGCGACACGCCATCATCGACGGCGCGCAGATCCTGCATGAACTGACTGGCGGTAATGCCCCAGGTACCGATTTCACCGTAGACAAAAACTTCGATTACACGCTCGGTCGCTTCGCCGCTAGCGTGTACGGCGTACCAGCTTTTATCCTGCACCGGCACCCGCTGGCCGGCCTTGTTGTAAATGCGCGGCGGCGTTTTCTTGCTCATGTCTGCTCCTTGTCGTCGAACGCCTGGAGCAGTTCGACGAGCGTGCTGTAATTGAGACCTTTACCCCGAGCGCGCTCGGCATCGGCGGCGTTTTCTTCGTCCACCGTTTCGGCGTCATAACCGGTGCGCAGGACCATTTCGCTACGCGAGGCAAAGCCGGCGTTCACTTCCATCGTGCGTGACTGAACATCCTGAACCGGATGGATATACGCCCAGCCTTGTGGTACCCAGCGTGTACGCAGGTACTCACGGCGTCGTTGGGTGTAGTCCGGCAACAACACGGCGCCGCTGAGCACCGCCATGTCCATCCACGCGGCCCGCACCGGGCGACACAACTGGTGCACATACACACCAAATTGCAGCTGCTCCAGTCGACGCCGGAACTCAGTGAGCACCACCCGCAGCGCGCGGTCGTTCACTTCGCGCATGTCGCCAGTGAGGATTTCGTACGGCATCCCGGCGCCGGCCGCCGCTGCCATCAATTGCTGGCGCATGAAGTCGGGATAGTTGTTGCCGGCATCCGGTGGCGTGGAAAACTCCACCTCCTCCCCTGGCAACAACTCCTGCATGGTCCCGGGTTCCAACGCCACCATGGGCGTGAAGCCATCCGAGGCAAGGTTCAGCGGCGCACCGGTCACCGGGTCGACCGGGGTCTGGATGTCATCCGGTGAAGGCTTTTTGATAAAGCCGGCGAACAGGTTGGCCACCTCCTGGCGGAACAACACCGCATCGTCGTAGTTGTCCAGGCTGCGCAGGCGCTTGAGCACTGGTGATAAACGCGGCAGACCACGCAGCTGACCCGGTTCGACCGGCTCAAAAATGTGCAGCACTTGGCTCGCCGGTACGCGCACCAACTGGTTGTAGCCACAGTTCAACGACGCGGCATCGCCGGGATGCGAGCGATACATCCAGTACGCCACCCGGCGACTGTCCGGGCTGAACTCAATGCCGGCGCGAATGACGTTGCCGTTACGGGCCATTTCGGACTTGTCGTGTGGCACAAACTCCGGCGCCAGCACCTGGAGTTGCAATGGCACCACCAGCCCCTCATCGAGGCTGCGCGGGCGCAGGCGGACAAAACATTCGCCGGCCGTTTCCACTGTCCGGGCAATCAACGCCTGCTGTCCGTAAAAGTCGGTGAGACCATCGGCGTCGGATTCTTCGGTCCAGTCGGCCCAGAGCTCCTGCAGCAAATGCCGAAGCTCGTCATCCTGGGTTCTTGGCCGCGGCGTGATGCCGGTACCGATCAGGTTGCTGACCCGTTTGTCGATGATGTTGAAGGCGTACGGATCATTACGCACCGCCGCGCGGGAACGCGAGCGCAGGTTGCGCAGCGCCGGAATGGCAATGCTGTTGAAGCCGGCGTCGGGTGCATCCCAGCTGGCAGAGCGGCGCCCTTCGGCAGCCCCTTCATAGCTGGCCTTGATGTTCGAGGGAATCAAGAATCCGCTGCGACCCAAGGTAGGAAAGTGACGAGCCATTACAGTCCCTTGCCTCCATGGTAAAGCCGCACGATGCGCGAACGAGGTCCAGCCGCCGCGATCAACGAGCTACGAATTTCGTCGCGTGCCCGAAGCAATTCGTCGATGTCGCGGTACTCGACGTTGCGATCGGCATAGCGCACGATTTTTTCGCCACGCGCGATTGCCTTCTCGACCGCGTCGAGTTGCTGTTGGGTAAAGGCCATGGGGATCGCTCTAAAGTAATAAGACAACGTGGGTTGCAACGATGCGCCTTCACTCAGCGTCGTTTTTTGAGGTAGCCGCTGCTGGAGCTCCGACGCTGTGGCGGCCGTGCAATCGGCAGCGGTGCTATTACCGGCTTGGCCGGTGGCGGCACGGGATCAGGCGGTTGCTGCGGAGATGGCGCCGGAGCGCGGACACGTTCGACTGCAATGGCTTTCTCAGCCGGCGGCGCCGCCTGCAACAGGGCGCCTCTCACCCGTTCCCAGTCGTGTTCCTTGTAGCGATTCAGGCCCAGGTAATGCGCCATCGCCAAGCTGTACACCATCAAGTCGAGGGCTTCGTTGCGCTCCGCCTTGCCCTTGACCCACTCGATTTTTTTGTAGCCTTTGATGTACCGAGTCACCTTGCGCTCAGCGACGCACTGGGCGAAGAAATCATCCGGCAGGTCGTTGGCAAAGTGCAGCGCGCCGGGACCGTCCTCCACCGGATAGCGGTTGTAAATCCAGTCCTTGGCCGTGTCGGTACCGATGAACCACAGCTCGACACCTTTGCGCTCGGTCAGTCCTTTCCAGGTGACATCCATCATCGATGGCCGCTGCGCAATCACCGGCCGACCTGACTTGCTCGCGCCCTTGACCGCGAAGATGTTGCGCCAGCGCCGCAGCCGGCAGAACTGGTACACCTCGTCGGTGTGGTTGCCGCCGGAGTCGATGCCGGCTGCCCGGATTGTCAGGTCCGCGCCACACGGATGCGGATAACGCGCCTTGAGTTTGTCGTCGAGCACGGACCAGGTGCGTTCGTCGGAGGGATCGCCCCAGATCACCTGATAGTCGATGATCCAGCGCTCCATGCCGGCCCCCCAACCCACCACCATGAACTCCAGCCGGTTGGCCTGGACATCGACCGCGGCTGTGAGCATCAGCACGGCGAATGGCATCGATCCCAAACCATAGGTTTCCAGGCGTGCCCGAGCCATCAGCACATCCGCTTTGGTCTGCTCTTGGGCGCTGTCCCAGACCTTGGCCAGACGGGTGTTGTAGAACACCTGCATCGGCTCAAGATCACCACGGGACATGGCGGTCTTGGCCTTCTCGAACTGCTTGGCCAGCGCGGCCCAACCGGTCCAGCCGGGCGGCGAGTACAACGCATTGAGGTTGAAGCCGACGGTTTCACCATCGCCCTGGGCATGGGCGCGCCACTCACCCTTGGCCAACATCTCACCCTTGTGATGTTCTTCGATCAGCACGTCACAGTCAGGCCCGGCGCACTCGTAGTGCGCCAGTTGGCAGTCCGTCGAGTAATGCAGGCGTTCCCATTCCAGGACTTGCATGTGCCCGCAAGTCGGGCACGGCACGTAGTAAAAACGCTGGTCGCTGGTCTCGAACAGGTCGGCAATGCGCGAGGCGCCCCGGATTGTCGGCGAACTGGAAAAGTAGAACTTGGCGTTACGGCCAAACGTACTGCCCCGGGTTTCAGCCAGTTCAATCGGATCGCCCTCCTCGCCCACGTCCACCACCCAGCGATCCACCTCATCGCCGTAGATGTACCGGGCCGACAACTCCGAAAGGTTCGCCGCTGAGCCCGCGGTGGTGACATACAGCGAACCACCTTCAAACTCTTTGGTGTCCATGGTGTTGCGCGCATCCCGCGAACGGTTCGC
>NZ_JAGYGG010000077.1:0-6121 GCF_019947335.1 Pseudomonas sp. BF-R-24 | reverse complement strand
TCAACCGCACCGGGGTGGTCAAAGTCCATGTGGTGTTCGGCGCCGGCACCACTTCGCGGGCGTTGAGTCGGCAGATTCGCCAGGTGCTCGGCGAACGGCACGGCGTGGAGGACTTCAGTCTGAGCACCCAGGACGACATGCTGCGCAGCTTCAACCGCGTTCTCGGCACCCTGAGCCTGGCCATCGGTGCCTTGGGGGGCATTTCCCTGTTGGTCGGCGCCGTCGGCATTCTCACCATCATGACTACCACTGTGGGCGAGCGCACGGCGGAAATCGGCCTTTTGCGGGCGATTGGTGCCAGTCCGCGGCAGGTGCTCGGGCTGTTTCTCGCCGAAGCGACGCTGCTGTCCCTGGCCGGTGGTCTGCTTGGTCTGCTGTTGATGGGCCTCCTGCTCGGGCTACTACACCTGGCCATGCCGAGCCTGCCTTTGGCGCTGCAGCCGCTGTTTCTGCTGCTGGCGCTGCTGCTGGCGGCGGTGCTCGGCATTCTCGCTGGCCTGGCTCCGGCACTGCGGGCGGCCCGCCTGCATCCGGTGGCGGCTCTGCGCAGTGAATAGCGGCCAGGCCAATGAGCCTGACGGGCTAGCTGTACGCTGCGTGACGATAACG
The DNA here is from genome assembly GCF_019947335.1 of Pseudomonas sp. BF-R-24. NCBI lineage: Bacteria > Pseudomonadati > Pseudomonadota > Gammaproteobacteria > Pseudomonadales > Pseudomonadaceae > Pseudomonas > Pseudomonas sp. BF-R-24. The sequence continues at coordinate 5,512 of NZ_JAGYGG010000077.1, read as the reverse complement.
AAAACGCCGGCGCTGGGCCGGTGATTTTAATTGGTTGGCGTCGGCAAAAACTGAGTGCAACACCTGACCGCTTCGGTAGGGTGTTGCCATGTCTTATCACGAACTCAGCGTTGAAGAGCACGTCACGATCCAGATCGGCCAACTGCACGACATGAGCCAGCGCGAGATCGTCCGTCTGTTGAACTTTGGCCCCGACTGGCGGGGCTTTCGTTAACCTGGGCGACATTTCTTATTGGTTTGCCTTGTGGTTCGCTTCTTCGCGCCAGTTGCTTTCAGCGCTAGCCTTGGTGGAACCACGGACATCTATTAGGCCACCGCGAAATTCCGCATACGCACGGTATGACTTCCCATCCTTAACTACCCAACCCTGGATCTGCTCACCGTCAATCATGATTGAAAACTCAACTGCTGCGCTCATAGCCTACGGCCTCATGTGGTTACTGATGAGGCCAGCATGCCGTCACGACAGTGAGCAATGAGCTATTCCTCGAACTTCTGGCTTGGAATATTCCGGTGGTTCTGAGTCGATTGCGGTCCCACGCTCTATCAACAGCAGCTGGGAATTCGTCAGATAAAATCCACAGGTCCCGATCGTCAAGGCGGCGACAATCGCCATTGGGGAAACGCCAAGAATCGTTCTTCGCCACATACACGGGGTGCGCACCGTAGATATTCAGATGTTCAGCAGCCCCATGGGCACGCTCGGCGATGACGTAACGAGCTCCGTCGACCAAGGCAGGCAATCGCGAGAACTCCGGCAACAAGTCCTCAGAATTCAGAGTGTCCATAGAGGATAAATTCCTACAGGTTCACGTTGATCGCGAACACCAGGACCGGCTCAGAGCCAAAGTGCGGGTGAGTGATAGTAGTCACGCGATATCCGCGCCATGGAAGAGACAATCGCCGGGTTTGATCACCACGCGCTGGGTAGCCCTTGGTCAGCTCGATGCGTACATAGCTTCGGCCTTCCAAGCGCTTACGCCAATACGGCGTTAGCAGGCGAAATTCTTCAGGCTTGGTGCCCGCCTTGATCGCGTCGAAGTATTCTCCCTTGAGGGCCACTGTCAGCGTAGCTAAATCCGACTTCCCTAGAACAATTCGTTGTAGTCAGCTGGGCCACTCTGCACCCGGCAATTTGGCTCTGCCCTTGCCGCCTTGTGGGCTTTCACCTTCGCCCAAGCTACCAAAGTCTTGACGTTCGATAATTCGACGTTTTAGTCAAAGGGTAGTTACGGTTTTGCTCCGACCCGGCGTTGAGCGAGTCATTTATCGGGGTTTCGTAATCGATCTTATGGCAACCCGACCTGCAATTAAGGCAGCGATAGTTTCTAGCGACTTGTTAGGGTCTGCCTGATGATGTTTCGAGTGACCGCTTAGGGTGACTGCCGTCCTTCGCCAGGGGCAGAAAGCGGGCAACAGCATCAATTTAACAGGGAGTTGGTGTCCGGTTTTGTAGGGGCAAGTCCACTCGCTGCCCCTTGGGTGGGTATCGACCAATTTATTTTCGTCCCCCATGCACCTTTTAGACTCAGAGCCCGACAAGGTGGATCAATATCTCCAGAAAACGGGAGTTACGAGCACTAATACAGTCAGGATTTCCAGTCTCCCTAGGAGCATTCCAACTGTCAGTAGCCATTTGGCGGCATCCGGTAATGATGAGAAATTACCAGCCGGCCCAATGATCGTGCCAAGCCCCGGCCCAACGTTACACACCGCCGTAGCGGCACCGCTCAACGCTGTTGTCCAATCAAGTCCAATGAGAGCTAAGCCCAAGGCGATGGCGGCAATCGTGATGGTGAAGAAAAACGAGAAGGTCAAAAGCGAGCGCACGATCTCCTCATCAATGGGATGACCGTTGTACTTCTTCTGAATCACGGCTCGAGGATGGATCAACTGCTTCAAACTACTGACCAGTAGAGCGGCAGCCACCTGAAAACGGAAGATTTTGAGACCGCCTGCTGTGGAGCCGGAACATCCACCGACGAAGGTCAAATAGAAAAACAGCAAGACAGCGAAGCTGCCCCATAAGGTGTAGTCGCCAACCGCAATTCCGGTGGTCGTGACGACCGAGGTCACATTGACCGCCACGATACGAAACGCATCCCACCATCCGTAATCGCTGTGAAAGCACAGCCAGGTACCCACAGCCAGCGAAGTGACGAACAAGAATCCAATAAATCCGCGTACCTGGTGATCCTGAACCAGCGCACGCCGATGGCCCCGCAATGTCGCGACGTACAAGGTGAATGGCAGGCTTCCCAGAATCATGATGGCCACTGCCACCCAGTGAATCGCGGGTTGCGCCCAATGCCCAAGTGAGGCGTCCGACGTTGAGAACCCCCCGGTAGAGATCAACGACATTGCGTGGTTGACCGCTTCAAATGGCGTCATTCCAGCAAGCCAGAGCGCCAGAGCGCCGATGCCAGTAAGCCCCAGATAGAGCAAAAGGATGTACTTGGCTGCCACATGCGAACGTGGCGTCACTTTCTCCGACCAGTCTGAGGACTCTGTCTGGAACAGACGCATGCCGCCTACTCGCAACAGTGGAAGGATCGCCACAGCCATGCCAATAAAACCGATGCCTCCCAACCAATGCAGCATGGAGCGCCATATCAACAAGCCGGGAGATGAGGTATCCAAACCGGTGAGCACGGTCGAGCCCGTGGTTGTGATGCCAGACATCGTTTCAAAGAATGCATCGGTGTAGCTGATATCGCTGATGAACACCATTGGCAACGCTGCGAAGGTACACACAACGACCCAACTGCCAGTCGTCAGCAGGTACATATCCCTCGGGCGAAGCTGGCCAGTATCCGGGCGCCCCCGCACGATCAACAGGAGGCCACAGATGAAGGTAATCAAACTCGACCAGAGAAAGGCCGACAGATCGTCGCTACGCTCATAGGCCACCAGTGTGATCATGGGAATAGCCATGCTTACGGCCAGCGTGATCAGAAAAATGCCTAAGATGAAGCCGATAAGCCGAATGGCTGCGAGGGACATAACAGAGCATTCCAAATTAGCACCGCGCAGTATCGGATGCCCAACCTCAAGGCCCCGTAAATTTTGCGTAAAGCTTCTACGAGCAACCAGTCTGACTGCGTGCGTCAAAGGTCAGCTTCACGCCCTGAGGAAGTCAGTCAACCCAAATCAAGGCTCTTGAGGAGCGGTGACCCACGCTACCTCAATGCGTTCAAATAGGCGATTTCATCGTAGGACGTCCTGGTCTGCCAGCACCGGTACAGCACCCGAATCCACTTGCGATTCCCCCATTGCAGATTAATGCGCATAACAGGACGTGTGGCATTGAACGGCTGCCTGGAATGACTCTTTCAGGGCAACAATAGCGCTTGATGTATTTCAATAGACGGAATGGCACCGTTTTTACGTCGACCTTCAAGCCAGCTTCTTGTTTTGCTGACATCAAAAATTTGGCCCTGCTCCATCAGAGTCAAAATAAGCGCATCGGCAACTCTATAGCGCCCACACTCCGGACAATCTCTCTCCTCCCATGGGCCTTGGCATTCAATACGCTCCGCGACGTTTACACAGATAAAACAATTCATTGCGCTCACCATTTTTATACTTGTTCAGCCCAATCTACACTCGGGTCGCAGTCACATAGTCAGTACGCTGAGAAGTATGGTGCATGGTCGACAGAGGAAAATGAAAAATAGTTCGGAACGTTGACGCTTTTGGTGCAAACAGGTCGTTTCCAATCGCGCGCTCGCGGTGGTCTACCCAATACACCGCATCAGCGATCACCTACAACATCTTCAGCGGCACTGCTTTACTGGTGGCGACATGGCTGATCAGCCCCACCGGCAGCAACCTGTCGCCCGCGGGTGACTTGGCATTACCGCCAACATCAAGGATTTCTCTACATGACCTTTCGGCGGTGCAGAAAGGCGCAGCAATAAGCGCCGCGGCCCAAAAGACGACCAATAGGGAGAGAACCACGTCCGCCCCCTTTTGAAACAAAGCTTCCAATTGTTCTGTCTCGGAACCCGAGATCAGTCGTCATGCTTGTGTTTATGTTTATTCTTGTATTTATTTTTATGCTTGTAGTCGGAATCATGGTGGTCGTTATCATCGGCCAGATTGTTGCCGATAGCACCACCTGCTGCGCCGCCCAGTCCAGCACCGATCAGGCCACCGGCGGAACCATCGACACTGTTGCCGATTACCTGACCACCCGCTGCACCGAGCCCCCCGCCAATAGCTGATTCGGTCTTCTTGCCACTCTTAGCGGTCATTGCGCCCCCAGCCGCGCCACCTACGCCGGCTCCGATCGCAGCGCCAGTGCTGCCCCCCCACAGCCTGACCGACAACGCTTCCAAGGGCACCGCCGACACCGCCACCGACAGCCGTATTAGTAGTTTCACCAGCGAGGGAGTACTGCGATACAAGAAGGCTTAGTACAACGAAAGAGAATGCTTTACGTATTAGACGGACCTCAAGAAAGACAAAAGAGAAGAAAAGTCTGTTGGCACAAAGCATTCAGGTCAATGCATAACCGGCTGTGCATTAATTTGGGTCAATCAATCGGTGAGTAGGACAACCGTTTGTCGATCAATTATGAACTGCGGGTTACCTCGCTAAGTTATGGATCGATAGCTATCGGCCCAGGCTGTGCGGAAAGGTCTGGATCGATTGCTGCCCTTCTAGTCAGTAATCGGCCATAAACGGTCAGATTGGGCCAGGCCACCCATACGCCCCTATGCCGATCAAGCTCCCGAATCAATCACTGTAGACCTGGAGTTCATGCAGAAGAAACTCATGTGGGTCCGGCGCTACGCAATGGCTTTTTCCCGAGCGTTTTACACCCCCATGGCATAGCGTCATCGGTGCAGAAGTCTCCAATACACTCCACGCCCAGTTCGCCATCGAGAAGTCCAAGCGGGATCCAGTAGTAAGGCGTCTCGCGAAGAGCATTCGGCACAGTCGAGCCACATCGTGAGCAAAAGTCGTATCTGTATGCAACAGCACTCCACTTCTTGATCCAATCGCGCCGTGCGGCGCATCCACCGCATGCCATCACTCACCACGCTGCGGCAATTTGAAGCCAGCGAACCGATCAGCCAGGTCAGCGATCTTCTTCACGCCGAGGAAGCCGATGAACACACCGGCAGCAGTAGCGAAGTTCTGAGGCAAGCCGAAGTACTCGAGCAACGGGATCAAACCAATGGTGATTAGCGTGCAGAGCGAGGCTTCGAGCTGCGCCTGCCGCCGCGTGACCCCGCCGTAGATGATCCGCAAAGCACCCACCACGAATGACAGCGCGCCGGCATAAATCGTCGGCGCATGCTGGCCCAGCCACGCGAGAACGAGCAGCCATGTGTCTGTTTTGTCTGGCATCTCAGGTCCTCCCGATGCGGGAGCAGAATCGAGTAGGAGGCGGATTTACATCCGCCGTCCTCTCACACCACCGTACGTACGGTTCCGTATACGGCGGTTCAGGTTAAGCGGTTAAGCCGGGTTATCGTGTCCAGTATTGAGACCAGCCCGAGTT
>NZ_JAGYGG010000076.1:0-6877 GCF_019947335.1 Pseudomonas sp. BF-R-24 | reverse complement strand
GATCTGGGCTGGGGGTTGGAGCGGCTTTGGGGTTGAGGTTGTTTGCTCATGTTCGCCTCCTGATTTTTCAGGGATTCGCGAAGTGGTTTACTCATGAAGTTTAGCTAATTGACAGTGGGCTGGGTTGTTTGGCGCTTGGGGAGGCTGTTTTGAGCAATCGACTTTTCTTTTTTGACCCCATTGATCCCTCACGCAATTCTCGGATTTTGCCTACAGCTTCAGCAGGGGTTACCCGCTATTCCAAAAATGAAAAACCGGAAATGCTGAAGGGGCAGAAAGGGGAGGCACCGACCGTTCGGCGAGAGCCTTTTGAACAGCAAAGCTCGAAGGGATGATCCATGCTACAAAACGACCGCGACAATCTGGAACTCGTATGGTGACCGCTATTGTCGCAGCTGTCAGCCTTTGGGCAAAGTTTTGAGCATTCGCACTCGCCACAGCAGATACGACTCGTGACCCGCACAGGAAGTAGCAGCATGTCCACACAACATACGAATCAACCCAGCATTGAACAACTGCACCGCGACGTCGCAGCTTTTGCCGAAGAGATGCGTAGTCCCGCCCCGAACGCGATCCGCTCTGCCGTGGTGCCGTTCAGCATCGGTGCAGCGCTGGCACTGGCAACCTTTGTCGTCGTCGCCGTTGTGGTCCGACTGATTTAGTCTTTTGCCCTCCCTCCGATCTCTGCGGGCGTGTTGTTGCTTTACACGAATTGAATCCAGTATTGCATGCCATCCTCGACTGACTTCGAAATAGACAGAAAGAAGAACACAGACCCCTTCGGCGCCCCTATGTAGTCACTCTCTGGCCTGCGCCCGCAACCGCCAGCAGCTTGGAAAAAATCGACAACACCACAGTGTCGCAACCGAGCTCGGATCGGTAGGCGATGTTTTCCAGCACCTGCGTGGTCGCCCGAACACGCCAGTCAGCCATTGCTTGCAGGGCATCGTAAAAATAAATCAGTCCTCTGTTCCCGTCCCCTTTGTTCCCAGATCGGTAGGCAATGCTCTCCAGCATCTGTGTAACCGCCAAAACATGACATTCACCATTGTTTAAAGAGCATCGTAAAAACAAATCAGTTCTTTTGTTAGTTCTTTTGTTTTAGTAGCCCGTATATGCAGATTGAATTGGCGTTTTGCTGTGAGGGTTTTGCTGGAGTCAGCAGAGATTGTTTGGGCTTGATTCAAGCTTTCGCGCGCGACGTATGCAGTAAATATTGAAGCGTTGAAATTGATGGGTTGTTGCGGCATAACTTTTGTTCTGTCTGTTTTATGGAATTAATATTGTTGCATGGAGTGCTATATGCAAAAACCAGTTGCTCATCATTCACCTTTAATGACGTCTGGGTCTCGGCCAGTTCAAGCTACGGAAGCCCGGGCTTTTCCTTCAAGCTTCGATAGTATTTTGTTTTGGGATGGGGCTGTCCCGGCGGTTACTACGCCGTATAGTATTGAGGGCGTCAAAAAAACCAGAAACGAATACCAACAATTAGTGGCGATATTTCTTTCGGTGCACGATCAGATAACGAATGTTTTTTCGGGTGGTGCACCGAATATTCGAGGTTATCTAGAGAAACGCATGGCCGCAGGCATTGACTCCCAAAAATTAAATGCGCTGGAAGCTGCCTTAGAAAAGAAAGTGATCATCGTTGAGCTTTTGCAAAGGGTTACAATGCACGGAAGTTGGCACGATGCAATATTGCATATTGGCGTGGACGCATTGTCGCTAGACAGAGAAACAATTGCCGAGTTTTTTGCAAGTGATGTGGACTCAGAAAGAGATGATGAAGTACGACAAAGTTTTTATGAAGAATTTCTGTTGTCGCTAACTGCCGCCTACGTTAAACGAATACTTATCGAGGCCGTTCGCATTTTGGAGGACGCTTCCGCAACTACAGACGCTGAAATCCATCGCGCCTTGGCAAGGGGCGAAGTCGCTTACACCTACAGGTTACACATTGGTAATGGCATAGAGGCGGGCACTGTGGCGGGTGCCATTGCCATCCGTGTCACCGAAGGTCGGACCTTCGGGTCAGTGATCCATGGAGGCATTAAGTTGTTGGCAGGGTTGGGGGAGGCACTTATCAGTCGGGCCTCTGCTGTTGGGATCGGGGCCTTGTTCTATTCACCTGCTCTTGCTAACGGCGAACGCTTTCCTCAAACCGTTCTCACACTTCCCGGTAGCAATTTTTTGCCAAAGCTGCCGTCAAACCTGAATGAAATCGCCGCTACCGAAGGAACCATTGACCTTCCTTATAGGATTTTTGGCGACCTTAACCAATACACACTCGTTGCAACCCCAGCTGGAGGGAGTGTCTCGGCAAAAGTGCCAGTGCGAGCATTGGCATTCGATCCAACGATCAGCAGTTACACTTTCACGTCAAACGATACACCGCCAAATATCCTCAGTTTTCCCATTATTCACTTGGGGGACGGCTCGACAACTTCGCCCGCCCGACCTGCGCAAGTACCGACTTACACTGGAGTAACGCTGTCGCCATTGCTTGTGCAGCCTGAAACCTTACCCGCGCTCGAATTGCCTGATTTCAGGGATTGCATTTACTGTTTTCCGATTGAAAGCGGCCTGCCGCCAATCTACGTTGTTTTTAATAGTCCTTATGAAGGAGCAACCACAAGGGGGAAATACAGCGGTCGATTTTTCAATCCCGCCAAAGCTGGAGGCCCAATCCTCGATCTCGATTGGGCAAGTGCTACCGTGACTCAAGCGGGTATTGACCTGGTCAAATTGCATACGGGACGTTTCAGGCCCTCGGATGCCAATGCCATCATGATTGATCGCTTGAAAAAAATTCTGTTGGGTAAATTGGTAATCACAGATGTGGACAAACGCTTCTATACTCATGAAATCAGAGAGCTCGAGCGTTTCAGAGCATTAGGTGTAGCTGACGGTGTAAACTCGGATGACGGTGTTATTTGGAACAACACTCACGCCGCGACTCTGGAGGACTACAAAGTCAAGGATGCTTTTGAGCTGCTCTATACACCTGATGCTATAGAAGCGGATGAAAAACAAAGGGAGCGAGAGTACAAGGAACTTGGAGGGTTAAAATAATGAGCGTCATTGCAACTATCGTACTTAATGAGAAACCTGAAGAGGTAATTCTGTTTGTAACAAAAAATCAATTAGGTATCTCCTTTCCTCAACTTGATGGCCTTTATAATCGGGCTAACTGGGCGCATGTGGAGAACAACATAGGGCTATTGTATCTTGTTCAGAAAATGTGTGATGCCGGTTTTATCAAATATAGTGGGGGCGGAGTTGTGAGAGGGCCAAACTGGAGAGAGCCGGCATTCATGCTCGAGGGAAAATATACCTTTGATTGACAGCACCAAGTGCCTGAACGCAGGTGCCAGAGAACGGCGACAGTAGCCATCATTTCGTGGTCGTCCGGTTCTCTTGTCCAGTCGCTTAAATCATCGAAGGTTCCCAGGTTGAGCCGCTGCCGCAGCGGCTCTTCTCTTTGTTACGGGCATATTGAGTATCTTCGCCTGATTGGTTTTTCGTGGCCTTGAATCAAGCTGACGGGTAACCCCTTTCTGGAGTAGCAAATAAAATGGGCGCGAGAGCACCCGGTTTTCTTTACTCCGCCGCCGCCGCCATAGTCGTCCGACTGCTCTGGTCTCTTGTCCTCCCCCTGATGGCTGGGGCGTCTTGTTGATTCATACGAATTGAGTCGAGCAGACGAAAAAAAGCCCGCGATGGGGAGAGCGGGCTGGAAATCACAAAGGAGCTGGATCCACCGTATGCCAATGGATGTGAAAATACTGTGATAGATGTCTGATTACTTGCTCGCGTTCGATTTGACGTAGCTGTGTGCCCCGCGAAGTCATACCGGTTGCATCACCTTTCGATGCACCCACTGAGCCTCGCTTTGCAGTTCCAGAACTTGCCAGTGGAAGCGTTCCAGCGAGGCATTGTGGCCGACGCTGATCAGGATCGTCTCCGGCAGAGTTTGTTTGAGTAACTGATAGCAGCGCGCCTCGTTCGCCGCATCCAGCGCCGAACTGCTCTCGTCGAGGAACAGCACCGCGGGGCGGGCCAACAGGGCGCGGACGAAGGCACAGCGTTGCTGTTCGCCAACGCTCAGGATTTGCGACCAGTCCAGTTCGTCATCCAGTTGCTCGCTCAAGTGTTGCAGGCCGACGTGCTGCATGTGCAGGCGTAACGCGGCGTCTGCATCACGATCCGGTTGATTGGGGTACCAGAGTGCTTCGCGCAGGCTGCCTAGCGGCAGGTAAGGTTTCTGCGAGAGTGTCAGGGCACGCTCACGGTCGTAACTGGCGCAGCCGCGAGCGTGAGGCCAGAGTCCTGTGACCGTGCGTATCAACGTCGACTTGCCGTAGCCGGACGGTGCGCTGATCAGCAGGCTGTCACCGGGCTCAAGTGAAAGGTTGAAGCTGTTGAGCAAGCGCCGACCGTTCGGCAACCAGATGTCCAGATCCTTGATTTGAAGGCCTTTGGGCTGCTGCCCCACAACGACATTCGACTTGACTTCGACCTTGTCCAGGCGCTCCTGGAAACCAATCAACCGGTCGATCACCGATTTCCATGCCGACAGCTCCGGGAACACCTCTACAAGATAGGCAATGGCCGAGTGCACTTCGCCGAAGGCAGCGCTGATCTGGGTCAGGCGGCCAAGAGGAAGCGCGCCGGCGAAGAACTGCGGCGCCATGATGAACATCGGAATGACCGTGGCACTGCGCAGGTAGAAGGTCGAATAGCCCATGATCAGCTTCTGCTTTTTCACCAGCGTCCAAAAGTTTTCCAGCGCCGCCTCCAGGCGTTGGTTGAAGCGGGCGTTTTCTGTCGCTTCACCCCGGTACTGGGCCACCGAGTCGGCGTTTTCCCGCAGGCGCATCAGCGAGAAGCGAAAGTCGGCTTCGCGCCGCTGTTGCATGAAATTGAGCCGCGGCAATGCGCGCCCCAACCAGAACGCCAGCCCCGTGCCCAGAAGGGCGTAGACGAGGGCGATCCACACCAGCAACCCCGGAATGACTACGGACTCACCGGCGAACGGCACGCTAACCAGGCCGGATGCTTGCCAGAGGATGTGCAGGAAGGAAAACAGTGACACCACCGAGGTTAGCAATCCCAGGCTCAGCTTGAGCGATTTGACGATAAACAGATCGATGTCTTCGGCAATCCGCTGGTCAGGGTTGTCGACATCGGTCTCGGTCAACTTCAGTTTTTGGTAGCGCTGGTTGCCCAGCCATTGATCGGCCTCAAAATTCTATTAGCGTCTGGCTAGGGAACAACTCGAAGCCCAGGTTCAGGCAAAAGCTCAAGGTGCGGGTAAACCGGAATTTGAATGTCGGATTCTCTGAACGTTTCGCTCAGGACGGTGTAGTGGGCAAACTCAGCGTCTTTGCTTCGAGCATTTACCCACCTGTCGCATCTTTTGCCACCTCGTCACTCAGAGAAGTTTGCACAGGAGCAAATTGAGCTTCGTTGTTGTCGATTGAACAGCGGGTAAGGTTTAGTGATAACAAAAGCACACCTTCGCCGCGCAATTTCATTCAGGTTGAGAGGTGAAAGTCATGAACAGCATCATCTACATTGTCGGATTAGTAGTGGTGGTCGCGGTTGTCCTGTCGTTCCTGGGATTTGCATAACTTGTGCGTTAATCCCTCGACGTCATGTCCATTTTTTTGTCGTGGACGTTCACCTCATTATGCTTTCCGTTGATGAATGGGCGTCCCGTCTTAGGTCCCATTTCCGCAACCGAAAGACCTGGCTATGGCACGCCGGTCTGTATGTTGTTGGTGGGGGTCATCATCAATCCTTCTGACTGGGAAATGCCACACGTCGTCCTTGGTGAACATTGCGCTGCTCGCATGGCTCTATCGCAACAAGGGCTTTGGGAGTCGTAATCATGTACGAAGACCGAAAAGCGCAAGCGCTTGAGACATGGCAATCAATGCTGGCTATGCCCGAAATTCGAGCGACTGCTCAAGAGCAATACGAAGAATTACTTCGGCTCGCCGAGGACTATTCAATCAAAGGTTTCATCAATCGTGACGAGCGAAAGGGCTTGGTTATGGAGGCCATGAAGCGATATGCCCATTCGGTGGAAGATGTCCATAAAGGAGCATGAAGGCTAAAAATATTCGCCTCGTCGTAATAGCTTCCGGTCGAGCACGCCCGGTTCTCAATCGTCAACTTTTGGCCGATTGCTGCCTGTCGCGAAGGTCTGAAAACGAAAACAGACGAAATTTACGCCACAGAACAAAAAGCCGCTTTTCTCGTCAGACAAAAAACGGGCACCTTTGGCGCCCGTTTTCATTCACTCCGCCACCTGCGCCCGCAACCGCCGCCCAATCACATCCATCAAATCACAACCATCCCTCAACGGAATGACCAGCAGCTTGGAAAAGTCCTCCAACACCACGGTGTCGCAACCGAGCTCTGATCGGTAGGCGATGTTTTCCAGCACTTGCGTGACTGTCCGAATACGGTAGTCGGCCATGGCTTGCAGGACGTCTAGGGGGGCTTGGGTGTCGATGAGCAGGGAGGCCGGAACCAGATCGATTCCGGTGAGGGGCATATATCGATTCATTTTGAATGATCTCTGTTTGTTGGGCTCAAGGCCGTCAGTCGGTCATTCTCTATTGTCAGGTCGCCAAACCCGAATCGCCATTTGGGCGACGGCGCCGACTATAAGCCCCATGGGATCAGCGCGGGAAGGTGAGGGATTCCGAGCTTTGTGTAGGACCTTTGATGATGAAACTTCAGACCTTTCACCTCACGTCGCTGGAAATATAAACACAGACCTGAGATGTTCACGGCCCCTTGGATTCAGCCACCCACGCTATCCTTAATCATCGCTCCGGCCGTCGAGATGGACCTTCCCGAATGC
>NZ_JAGYGG010000075.1:0-7041 GCF_019947335.1 Pseudomonas sp. BF-R-24 | reverse complement strand
CCCCCAATCCCCCGAAAGCCCCGGCACCACCACACAATCCCAGCACGATGTTTCTCATCGCCCCCGACATCAACACCGAAACCCTCTTGGCCCACGCCTGCGAATCCCTCGCCTCGGCCAGCATCATGGCCAGCGATCTTGCTGGATTTCTGCAAAGCCCTCATCGCAATGCGCTGCTGGGGATTGCGCAGATCATCATGTTGGGTGAGCTGGCGGTGAACCGGGCGCTGGATAATCTCGACCCGCAAGACTAGTCCAGTAGCAGCAAGCAACGAGTAACCCTGTAGGAGCGAGCTTGCTCGCGATGGACGTCAACGATAACGCGTGCTGCCTGATTGATCGTGTTGTCCAGACGTTTTTCGCGAGCGAGCTCGCTCCCACAGGGTTCCATGTCGTTTGGTCGATCTCGGTCTTCACGCAAACAGAGCACGTACATTCAATTTTTCCTTCCACCGCCCCGGCACTATCGAATCCTGTCCCGGCGCATCGACGCCGGTGGTTTTTCATTTGTGCGGGTAGGCCATGGACACTTCGCGAAGTGATGATCGGGCGCAAGACTGGGGGCTGCTGTTCCTGCGGGTCAGCGGCGGGTTGTTCCTGTTGTGGGTACATGGCTTGCCCAAGTTGCTTCACTACAGTGCCGAGCTGCAAAACATCGAAGACCCTTTCCACCTGGGCACGAATCTGACGCTGATGCTGGCGATTTTCGCCGAGGTCGTGTGCCCGCTGCTGATCGTCGCCGGGTTGCTGGCGCGTTTGGCGTGTTTGCCTATTCTGTTTTTGCTGTGGGTGTCGATGTTGATCGTGCATCCGCAGTGGACACTCTTCGAAGGCCAGTTCGGCTGGCTGTTGCTGATCGTGTTCACCAGCATTTTCATCGCCGGGCCGGGACGCCTGGCACTCAATGTCCGTTTCGCCGGAGCCTTGCGTTATGTCTGAATCCAATCGCCGTGAGCCGGCAAGTCCGGGGCCTGATGAGGTGGTGACCCTGATCGTCAAGCACCGAGTCAAGGCCGGTTTCGAAGTGCCTTATGCCGCCTGGCTGCGCAACATCGTCAAGGTGGCCGCGCAGAACGTCGGGCACTTGGGCGTGGATGTGGTGCGTGGCAAGAATGCCGGCCTCGACACCTACACCTGCGTGCTGCGCTTTTGTTCGACCGAGGCGATGCAGCGCTGGCTCGATTCACCGCAACGCCAGGAACTGGTCGATGAAGCCGCGCCGATGCTGGCCGATGGCGACCAGACCGAAATCAATCCGGTCAACGAGTTCTGGTTCTCGCCCCAGGCCGAGGCCAGTACGCCACCGCCGCGCTGGAAGCAGGCCGTGGTGACGCTGCTGGTGATCCTGCCGCACACCTTGCTGGTGCCGCTGCTTTGGGGGCCGTTGTTGCGGCTCAACGCCTTGCTCTCCAACTATGTGGTGGCCACGTTCCTGATCACCCTGACCATCGTGCTGTCGGTGGTTTACATCTTCATGCCCATGGCGACGCGTCTGTTCGCGCCCTGGCTGTCTCCCGCCACATTGCACGAGGAACCGTGATGAACGCCGATCTGATTCTGTTCAATGGTCAATTCCATACCGTTGACCGCGAAAAACCGCTCGCCAGCGCCGTGGCGATCAGCGACGGGCGTTTTGTCGTAGTCGGCAACGATGCCGAAGCCATGGCCCTGCGGGGCTCGAACACCCAGGTGATCGACCTCAAAGGACGTTGCGTGATCCCTGGGCTCAACGACTCACACTTGCACTTGATCCGTGGCGGCTTGAACTACAACCTGGAACTGCGTTGGGAAGGTGTGCCGTCATTGGCCGATGCCTTACGCATGCTCAAAGAGCAGGCCGACCGCACGCCGACCCCGCAGTGGGTGCGGGTGGTCGGTGGCTGGAACGAATTCCAGTTCGCTGAGAAGCGCATGCCGACCCTGGCGGAGCTCAATCAGGCGGCGCCAGACACGCCGGTTTTCGTGCTGCACCTGTACGACCGCGCCTTGCTCAACCGCGCCGCGTTACGCGTCGCCGGGTACACCCGCGACACGCCGAACCCGCCGGGTGGCGAGATCGTGCGTGACGCCAATGGCGAGCCGACCGGCATGCTGGTGGCGCGGCCCAATGCGATGATTCTGTACTCGACCCTGGCCAAGGGGCCGAAGCTGCCGTTGGAGTATCAGGTCAACTCGACCCGTCAGTTCATGCGCGAACTCAATCGCCTGGGCCTGACCAGTGCCATCGATGCCGGCGGCGGTTTCCAGAATTACCCGGACGATTACCAGGTGATCGAGCAGTTGGCGAAGGACGAGCAACTGACCGTGCGCATCGCCTACAACCTGTTCACCCAGAAGCCCAAGGAAGAGTTGACCGACTTCAAGAACTGGACCGGCAGCGTGAAGCTGCACCAGGGCGATGATTTCCTGCGGCACAACGGCGCCGGGGAAATGCTGGTGTTCTCGGCGGCGGACTTCGAAGACTTCCTCGAACCGCGCCCGGACCTGCCGCAAACCATGGAAGCCGAACTGGAGCCGGTGGTGCGCCATCTGGTCGAGCAACGCTGGCCGTTCCGTTTGCACGCCACCTACAACGAATCCATCAGCCGCATGCTCGATGTGTTCGAGAAGGTTAATCGCGACATTCCGTTCAACGGCTTGCCGTGGTTTTTCGACCACGCCGAAACCATCACCCCGCAGAACATCGAGCGGGTGCGGGCGCTGGGTGGCGGCATCGCGATTCAGGATCGCATGGCGTTCCAGGGTGAATATTTCGTCGAGCGTTACGGCGCGAAAGCGGCCGAAGCCACGCCACCGATCAAACGCATGCTGGCCGAAGGCGTACCGGTGGGTGCCGGTACCGACGCCACGCGGGTGTCGAGCTACAACCCGTGGACCTCGCTGTACTGGATGGTCAGCGGTCGCACCGTCGGAGGTATGGAATTGCACGCCGAAGGCCTTTCACGCCTGACGGCGCTGGAACTGTTCACCCACGGCAGCGCCTGGTTCTCCTCGGAGCAAGGCAAGAAGGGCCAGATCAAGGTCGGGCAACTGGCTGACGTCGCGGCCCTCAGTGCAGATTTTTTCAGCGTCGATGAAGAGGCGATCAAGTGGATCGAGTCGGTATTGACCGTGGTCGGCGGCAAGGTGGTGTACGGCGCCGGTGACTTCGAGAAGCTCGGGCCGGCCAGCGTGCCGGTGCTGCCGGACTGGTCGCCGGTGGTGAAGGTGCCGGGCCACTGGCGCCCGACTTCGCCGATGCAGGCCCAGTTTCACCATTGCAGCGGCCCGTGCGCGGTGCATTCCCACAGTCATGAACGGGCGCGTCTGTCGAACGCGCCGGTCAGCGATTTCGCCGGTTTCTGGGGCGCCTTTGGCTGCTCGTGTTTTGCCTTCTGACTCTTTTAAAAAAGCGCCGGCCCAACAGGTCGGCGCTGACTGCAACAACCATCCACCAAGGAGTTTCCAATGAGCAACGTTCCCTACAAACGCCTGAACAAAGACGATGCTGTGGTATTGCTGGTCGACCACCAGACCGGTCTGATCTCGCTGGTACAGGATTTCTCGCCCAACGAGTTCAAGAACAACGTGCTGGCGCTGGGCGACATCGCCAAGTTCTTCAAACTGCCGACCATCCTCACCACCAGTTTCGACAGCGGTCCGAACGGTCCGATCGTGCCGGAGCTCAAGGCGCAGTTCCCGGACGCGCCGTTCATTGCACGCCCGGGCCAGATCAACGCCTGGGACAACGAAGACTTCGTCAAGGCGATCAAGGCCACCGGTCGCAAGCAACTGATCATTGCCGGTGTGGTGACCGACGTGTGCGTGGCGTTCCCGACATTGTCAGCCATTGCCGAAGGCTTTGAGGTGTTTGTGGTGACCGACGCTTCCGGCACCTTCAACACCACCGTGCAACAAGCGGCCTGGGCGCGCATGTCGGCCGCCGGTGCACAACTGCTGAACTGGTTCTCCGTGGCCTGCGAGCTGCAAGGCGACTGGCGCAACGACATGGAAGGCCTGGCCAACCTGCTGTCCGAACGCCTGCCGAACTATCGCAACCTGATCAACAGCTACACCAAATTTACTGCCCAATAATCGCAAAACCTGTGGGAGCGGGCTTGCTCGCGAAGACGGAGCATCAGTCACAGCAATGTTGCCTGACACACCGCTTTCGCGAGCAAGCCCGCTCCCACAAGGTTTTGTGTGAACCTTGGATCAGCGACTCTGCAACCAACTCAAAAACCCACCTTTCCTGACCGCTACCGGTTTGGCCATCAACGCCATCCGGCTGTTCTGCTGGCGCACCGCCTGCAGCTTGTTCAACGCCCGGTCGACTTCCCGTCGTTGCGCCATGCAGTTGCGGGTCAGTGATTTGTCGAGGCGGTAGATGATGCTTGAGGTCATGGCGGTGAACCGTGCCTGGGACGGCGTGTCGGCGAGGATGCTTTGTTCGCCCATGACTTCACTCGGCCCCATGCGCCCGGCTTCGATCTGCGTGCTGCCGTTGGGGACGGTGGCGCTGACCACGCCGGTGGCGATGACGAACAGGCTGTCCGGTACTTCATCCAGATCCAGCACCACCTCACCGGCCGCGTATTGCTGCGCCACCATGTTCTGGGCCAGGTGATCCCGTTCCTCGGCGCTCAGGGAGCGGAATATTTTCACTTCATCGAGCAAGGCCCGTGCGCGGGTCGACGGCTCGATCACGCCATCGGGTTGCCGGGAAATGCCCGCCGCTTCAAGGTGCCGATGGGCCAGGTCGAACAGTTGATTGCGTACTTCACCCTTTTTGCCCAATTCGGCGATGAAGCCGCTGGCCACGTATTCGGACATGGTTTCGCCGGCCTCCTTGAGCACGGCTTTCGGCGCCGGATCGAGCAGCAGGCTGCTACTGCCCTGAAGGGTGCGGTCCAGGGCATCGAGTACCCGGCGCGGGCGGATGTGGTTGGGCACCTGAATGCTGATCGACACGCCGTGCATATTGAACGGGCGGCTGAGATTGACGATCTTTGCCTTGGCCGCCACCGAGTTCGGCACCACAGCGGTGCTGCCGGCGCTGGTCAGCAGGTGGGTGGCACGCCAGTCGATGTCCAGTACCTTGCCTTCAATACCGTCGATGGAAACCCGGTCATCGACCTGATACGGCTTGGTGGTATTGAGCACGATGCCGGAGAACACGTCGCTCAAGGTGCTCTGCAATGCCAGACCCACCACGATGGCGACGACGCCGGAGGTCGCCAGCAAACCTTTCACCGGCAGCTCCAGCACGTAGCCGGCGGCGGCCACCACGGCAATCAGGAACACCAGTGCACCGATGACATCCTGCAACAGCCGGCCGCTATGGCCGATGCGCCGCATCAGGGCCAGGCCGATCACTTCGGTCAGCACCCGCGCGACGTACAGCCACCAGAGAATCCCCAGTGCCGTGGCCCCCAGTTGTGCCACGCGATCATCGGCAAACAACGGCGCCTGCAACGGGCTGACGCCGGCGTTGATGAGCACCGCGCTGAACAGCACAAACAGCGCCAGGCGCACACCGACCCGGCTGACGCGATGCTTGAACGGCGCGAGGTGCCACAGCAGGGCGTCGATTACCAATAGCAGTGCACTCAGGGAAAGCAAATGCTCAAGGAGCAAGGACATGGGGAAACTCCATTTAAATGCTTGCGGCAAACAGATCGCAGATCCTTCGGGGAAGGTGATTTCAGTGCGGTGAACGAAGATTAATGGTGTGCCTGAAAGGGAACAAGCGGCTATAAAGTGTTTGACTGTCAACCGGGAAGTGACAATGAACCCATTCGAAGATATGCGTATTTTTTGCCAGGTCATGGACTCCGGCAGCTTCACGGCGGCCGCCGATCAACTGGGGCTGTCCAAGCAGTTTGTCAGCCGCCGCTTGATGCAACTCGAAGAGCGCCTGGGCGTGCGCTTGCTCAATCGTTCGACCCGGCGCCTGGATGTCACGCCGCTGGGGCAGAGCTATTACGAGTCAGCCTTGCGCCTGCTCAGCGAAGTCGAACAAGTGGAGCAGGGCATCGCCGGCCAGACCACCGAGCCACGGGGGACCATTCGTGTGAGTGCGCCGCTGTCGTTCGCGCTGGCGCATCTGGGCTGCCTGTTGCCGGTGTTTTTGCAGCGCTATCGCGACGTGACGGTGGAGATGGATTTGAGCGATCGTCCCGTGGATTTGCTCGGTGAGGGCTACGACCTGGCGCTGCGCATCGGCACACTGGAAGACTCGACACTGATCGCCCGACGCATTGCCTCCATTGAGCGGGTGTACTGCGCAAGCCCGGCGTACCTGACCGAACGCGGCACACCGCTCAAGCCTGAAGATTTGCACGGTCACGACTGCCTTCCGTACGGCCATGGTCGACAGGTGCAATGGCGGTTTGCAGGGCAGGGCAAGCCATTGAGCGTCAATGTCAGCGGGCGGATGCGGGTCAACAACGGTGAATTGCTCAAGGACGCGGCGATTGCCGGGCTGGGGGTCACGTATTTGCCGACGTTCATTGTCGGCTCGGCGTTGAAGGATGGACGGCTGGTGGAAGTGCTGGAGGATTTTCGGCTGGAGCCGCTGACGTTGTCGGCGGTCTATCCGCAACACCGGCAAAGTTCGCGGCCGGTGCAGGCGCTGGTTGAGTTCTTGCGCGAACGGCTGGATCGGGTTGAAGGTGGCTTGTAGAAATGCGCAGCGCCCGACTCAAACGAACCTGTGGGAGCGAGCTTGCTCGCGATGGCGTCGTGTCATCCAACATTGAAGTCGTCTGACACTCCGCCATCGCGAGCAAGCTCGCTCCCACAGGGTTTTGTGTTGTGTGGGAATCAGTGGGAATCAGCTCCTTTTGTCATCACCGGGCTCGGCATGGACACCGCGGTCATCACCGGGCTCGCCATTGGCATGGACACCACGGTCATCGCCGGGCTCGCCATTGGCATGGACGCCACGGTCATCGCCGGGCTCGCCATTGGCATGGACGCCACGGTCATCGCCGGGTTCGCCATTGGCATGAACGCCATGGTCGTCCCCGGGTTCATCATGGGTGCCGCTGCGTCCTGAGG
>NZ_JAGYGG010000074.1:0-8397 GCF_019947335.1 Pseudomonas sp. BF-R-24 | reverse complement strand
GCCAGAACTCAGGCCTTGGTCATTCTTGCCCGCAAGCTTTGCCGAGTGGCATTCGCCCTCATGAAAAACCAGAGCGAATACCAGCCGAATTTGAAGTTGCAGGGTTCCCCTGCAACATAGAATCTCCCACAGGTGACCGAGACCTTCCGAGAGACCGCGATCAACTGTGGGAGCGAGCTTGCTCGCGATAGCGCCAGAAACAGCAGCACAAATTCCGGATCAGCTCAGTCCGCCCGACTCAAGGAAGTCCACAGCACCTGCGCCGCATACCCTCGATACGGCCGCCACCCTTCAGCCCGCTGCAACAGTTGCCTGGCTGTCACCGGCCCCCCCTCCAGCGCCGCCAACGCATTGATCAGCCCGACATCACCATTGGGAAACCCATCCATCTCCCGCAACTGTCGCAAGGCAATGTATTGCGCCGTCCAGTCACCAATCCCGTACAACGCCAGCAACCGCGCTACGCCCCCCTCCCGGCCGGGCTCAAACAATCGCGGATCATCGAGCAGTGCCTGAGCCACCCCCGACAAGGTCCGGCCTCGGCTTTTCGGCATGCCCAGCGCCGCCAGATCTGCGCCTGCCAAAACGCTGGCCCGGGGAAAAACATGGGTCAATCCCGGTAGCGCTGAACTCAATGGCGTGCCGTACTGCTCTACCAGTTTCCCCGCCAGGCGGATCGCCGCCGCCACCGTAATCTGCTGCCCCAGTACCGCGCGGATCGCCAGCTCCAGCCCGTCCCACGCCCCGGGTACGCGCAGGCCCGGGCATTCGGCAATCAACCGCGCCATCAGCGGATCAACCGCAAGGTGCCGGTGAATCGTGGACAGGTCGGCATCCAGGTCGAACATTCGCCGCACTCGCGCAACGATCTCAGGCACGGCAGCAGCCTCCGGAAAGTTCAGGGTCAGCTCAAGTGCATCGGATGTAGCAGGCTGGATCGAAAACGTACCGTGAACGCCATCCAGGTCGATGCTGCGCGAGTACACACCCTCGACCACCCTTTCCAGGCCCACGATCGCCCGCGCCGACAAGAACCCCAGGAGCGCCGGCCAGTCATAGGGCGGCTGGTACGCCAGCAACAACCTCACAGACTGAGCAACCCGCTGTACAACCCGTAAGCCGCCAGCCCCGCACCACCGATGACACAGGTGAAAATACCTTTCTCGACAACCGTGAACAGTGGCTTGCCCTGCTCATTACGAGCCTTGGCGAACAGGATCACACCCGGCGCATACAGCAGCGCCGACAGCAGCAAATACTTCAGGCCGCCGGCATACAGCAACCACACCGCGTAGCCCAGAGCGATGCCACCAATGAGCAGGTCCTTGATCCGCTCGGCGGGTGCCTGTTGATAGGTTTCACCCCGTGCGCACAACAACACCGCATAGGCCGCCGACCACAGGTACGGCACCAGAATCATCGAGGACGCCAGGTAAATCAGACTGGTGTAGGTACCGGCGGAGAACAGGGTGATCAGCAGGAACAACTGGATCATCGAGTTGGTCAGCCACATCGCATTGACCGGTACATGGTTGGCGTTTTCCTTGGTCAGGAATGCCGGCATGGTCTTGTCTTTCGCCGTGGCGAACAGGATTTCGGCGCACAGCAACGCCCAGGACAACAAGGCCCCCAACAGCGAGATCGCCAGGCCGACGCTGATCAGCAACGCGCCCCAGGGGCCGATGATATGTTCAAGCACTGCCGCCAGCGAGGGGTTCTGCAGTTTCGCCAGTTGCGGCTGGGTCATGATGCCCAGCGACAGCACGTTCACCAGCACCAGCAGTGCCAATACCCCAATGAACCCGATCACCGTCGCCCGGCCCACGTCGGAACGTTTCTCCGCCCGGGCCGAATAGACACTGGCCCCCTCGATACCGATGAACACGAACACGGTGACCAGCATCATGTGCCGAACCTGATCCATCACGCTGCCGAATTCCGGGTTGTTGCGCCCCCAGATGTCGGCGGTGAAGATATCCGCCTTGAACGCCACGGCAGCAATCACGATGAACATGATCAGCGGCACGATCTTGGCCACGGTGGTCACTTGATTGATGAATGCCGCCTCCTTGATCCCGCGCATCACCACAAAATGCACGGTCCAGAGCAGCACCGAAGCGCAGGCGATGGCGATCGGCGTGTTGCCTTCGCCAAACACCGGTACGAAATAACCGAGAGTGCTGAACAGCAGCACGAAGTAGCCGACGTTGCCCAGCCAGGCGCTGATCCAGTAGCCCCAGGCCGAAGAAAAACCCATGTAATCGCCGAACCCGGCCTTGGCATAGGCGTACACCCCGGAGTCCAGCTCCGGCTTGCGATTGGCCAGGGTCTGGAACACGAACGCCAGGGTCAACATGCCGACGGCGGTGATTGCCCAACCGATCAGGATCGCCCCGGCATCGGCCCTGGCCGCCATGTTCTGCGGCAGGGAAAAAATCCCGCCGCCGATCATCGAACCCACCACCAGCGCGATCAGTGCGCTCAGGCGAAGCTTGTTCGGTGATTGCGACATCGTTGCATCTCCATTTTTCGTTGGTGGGCGGCAACGGCCGCGAGATCGTCACATAACGGGCGTCAACTAAACTGATGAAGAGTAATAACGTTTATTGGATAACGCCAACCGGCCTCTTTTTAACTTGCACAAAATGGCTATTTTGACACCGATATATTCATTTGTTTTATACGCACTTTTAATATGTAAACTCTGTACAAAAAAACCCATGAACAAAACTTGCAGATTCGAAAACCCCAACTAGCGTCATAATTCGAAACAAATACAAAAAGTGCAAAAACAAACAGCAAAAGGCTCTAGAACAGGCATTACAGACAGAAACACCGCAAATGATGGCACTCCGCCAACAAACTGGGAACGCTCTCATTTAGTGATCTAAGTCAGCTGATTGAGCAGTCAACGGAATTAGTCTGTTGCCTCTCTTCTCCTGCATTGGAGTCATGCAATGTCTGAAGCTCCCGGAAAACTGAAACTCGGCGCGCTGGTTGCGTTAGTCGTGGGTTCGATGATTGGTGGCGGGATATTTTCCTTGCCACAAAACATGGCGGCCAGCGCGGATGTCGGCGCCATTCTGATCGGTTGGGCGATCACCGCCGTCGGCATGTTGACCCTGGCGTTCGTGTTCCAGACCCTGGCCAACCGCAAACCCGATCTTGATGGCGGGGTTTACGCCTACGCCAAGGCCGGGTTCGGCGACTACATGGGCTTCTCGTCCGCCTGGGGGTACTGGATCAGTGCCTGGCTGGGCAACGTCGGCTACTTCGTACTTTTGTTCAGCACCCTCGGCTACTTCTTTCCGATATTTGGGGAGGGGAATACCCCCGCTGCCGTGATCGGCGCCTCGGTTCTGCTGTGGGCCGTACATTTCCTCGTACTGCGAGGAATAAAGGAAGCAGCGTTCATCAACCTGGTGACCACTGTCGCCAAGATCGTGCCGCTGCTGCTGTTCATGTTGATTGCGTTGTTCGCCTTCAAACTGGACATCTTCACCGCCGACATCTGGGGCCTGAAGAACCCGGACCTGGGCAGCGTGATGGACCAGGTGCGCAAGATGATGCTGGTCACCGTGTGGGTGTTCATCGGCATCGAAGGCGCGAGCATCTTTTCGGCCCGGGCGGAAAAACGCAGCGACGTGGGTAAGGCCACCGTGATCGGCTTCGTCACCGTGCTGCTGTTTTTGGTCCTGGTCAACGTGCTGTCGCTGGGGATCATGACCCAGCCGGAACTGGCCAAACTGCAGAATCCGTCGATGGCCGCCGTGCTGGAGCACGTGGTCGGTCACTGGGGTGCGGTGCTGATCAGCGTCGGTTTGATCATCTCGTTGCTGGGGGCGTTGCTGTCGTGGGTGCTGCTGTGCGCGGAGATCATGTTCGCCGCCGCCAAGGACCACACCATGCCGGAGTTTCTGCGCAAGGAAAACGCCAACCATGTACCGGTCAACGCCCTGTGGCTGACCAACGCCATGGTGCAGGTTTTCCTGATCATCACGTTGTTCTCGGCCAGCACTTACCTGTCGCTGATCTACCTCGCCACCTCGATGATTCTGGTGCCTTACCTGTGGTCGGCAGCCTACGCCTTGCTGCTGGCGGTGCGCGGCGAAAGCTACGAAGGCGCCGCGGGCGAGCGGCAGAAGGATCTCATCATCGGCGCCGTGGCCCTGATCTACGCGGTCTGGCTGTTGTACGCCGGCGGCATCAAGTACCTGCTGCTGTCCGCCCTGCTCTACGCCCCCGGCGTGATCTTGTTCGCCAAGGCCAAGCTGGAAATCAACAAACCGGTTTTCACCAACGTCGAGAAGCTGATTTTCGCTACGGTGGTCGTCGGCGCCATGGTGGCGGCCTACGGTCTCTATGACGGCTTCCTGACTCTGTAAAACCCCTGTTTTTGTCATCTGGAGGATCACTGTAATGACCACGGAAAAAGTTAAGTACGGCGTCCATTCCGAGGCCGGCAAACTGCGCAAAGTCATGGTTTGCTCCCCAGGCCTGGCCCATCAGCGGCTGACCCCGAACAACTGCGATGAACTGCTGTTCGATGATGTGCTGTGGGTGGCCCAGGCCAAGCGCGACCACTTCGACTTCGTTACCAAGATGCGCGAACGCAACATCGATGTGCTGGAAATGCACAACCTGCTGACCGACATCGTCGCTATCCCCGAAGCCCTGGACTGGATTCTGGAGCGCAAGGTCACCGCCAACTCGGTGGGCCTTGGCCTGATCAATGAAACCTCTTCGTGGCTGCGCAGCCTGGAGCCGCGCAAGATCGCCGAGTTCCTGATCGGCGGCGTCTCGGGCGACGATTTGCCCTCCAGTTTCGGTGGCAAGGCCATCGAGATGTTCCGCGACTTCCTCGGCAACTCCAGCTTCATCCTGCCGCCGCTGCCCAACACCCAGTTCACCCGCGACACCACCTGCTGGATTTACGGTGGCGTCACCCTCAACCCGATGTACTGGCCGGCACGTCGTCAGGAAACCCTGCTGACCACCGCCATCTACAAATTCCACCCCGAGTTCACCAAAGCAGATTTCGAGATCTGGTACGGCGACCCGGACCTGGACCACGGTAACTCCACCCTTGAGGGCGGTGATGTGATGCCGATCGGCAACGGCGTGGTCTTGATCGGCATGGGCGAACGCTCGTCGCGCCAGGCCATTGCCCAACTGGCGGTGAACCTGTTCAAAAACAAAGCCGTGGAGAAAGTGATCGTCGCCGGCCTGCCGAAATCCCGCGCGGCGATGCACCTGGACACCGTCTTCAGCTTCTGCGATCGCGACCTCGTCACGATCTTCCCGGAAGTGGTGAACCAGATTGTCGCCTTCACCCTGCGCCCCGATGAAAGCAAGGCGGGCGGCATCGATATTCGCCGCGAAGAAACCAGCTTCCTCGACACCGTGGCCCAGGCCCTGAACCTCAAAGCGTTGCGCGTGGTGGAAACCGGCGGCAACAGCTTCGCCGCCGAACGCGAGCAATGGGACGACGGCAACAACGTAGTGGCCGTGGAGCCAGGCGTGGTCATCGGCTACGACCGCAATACCTACACCAACACCCTGCTGCGCAAGGCCGGTGTGGAAGTGATCACCATCAGCGCCGGCGAACTCGGCCGGGGTCGGGGCGGCGGCCATTGCATGACCTGCCCGATCATCCGCGACCCGATTGACTACTAACCTATTGCCTTGGACCGCGCTGCCCTCTACCCAAGGGCATGCGCAGGCCAAGGGGATTACCGACACCTTAGGAGATCCAAAATGGCGTTCAATATCCATAACCGCAATCTGCTGAGCCTGGAACACCACACCCCTCGCGAATTGCGCTACCTGCTCGACCTGTCCCGCGACCTCAAGCGTGCCAAGTACACCGGCACCGAACAGCAGCATCTCAAGGGCAACAACATCGCGCTGATCTTCGAAAAAACCTCGACCCGCACCCGCTGCGCGTTTGAAGTAGCAGCCTATGACCAGGGCGCCAACGTCACCTACATCGACCCGAACTCCTCGCAGATCGGCCACAAGGAAAGCATGAAGGACACCGCCCGCGTGCTCGGGCGCATGTATGACGCCATCGAGTACCGTGGCTTCAAGCAGGAAATCGTCGAGGAACTGGCCAAGTTCGCCGGCGTACCGGTGTTCAACGGCTTGACCGACGAATATCACCCGACGCAAATGATCGCCGACGTGCTGACCATGCGTGAGCACGCCGACAAGCCGATCCACGAGATCAGCTACGCCTACCTGGGCGATGCGCGCAACAACATGGGCAACTCCCTGCTGCTGATCGGCGCCAAGCTCGGCATGGACGTGCGCATCTGTGCGCCAAAAGCCCTGTGGCCGGCGGACGACCTGGTGGCGCGCTGCAAACAGTACGGCGAAGAAAGCGGTGCGCGCATTACTCTCACCGAAGACCCGAAAGCGGCGGTCAAGGGTGTGGACTTCATCCACACCGACGTCTGGGTGTCGATGGGCGAGCCGGTTGAAGCCTGGGCCGAACGCATCCAGCAATTGCTGCCGTATCAGGTCAACGCCGAACTGATGAAAGCCACCGGCAACCCGCGCACCAAGTTCATGCACTGCCTGCCGGCGTTCCACAACTGTGATACCAAAGTCGGCAAGCAGATTGCCGAGCAGTACCCGTACCTGAGCAACGGCATCGAAGTGACCGATGACGTGTTCGAGTCGCCGGCCTGCATCGCCTTCGAGCAAGCGGAAAACCGCATGCACACCATCAAGGCGATTCTGGTGTCGACGCTGGCTGATCTATAACGGCTGACTGGCTCCCACTGACGGAACACGGTCAATGTGGGAGCTGGCTTGCCTGCGATGGCAGCGCCGCGGTGCATCTGACAGACCGAGGCGATCCCATCGCGAGCAAGCTCGCTCCCACAGGATCGGGTTCCATCGACAGACCGAATCGCCCGTTTACTTCTCTTTTAGAAGGACTAGCACCATGCGTATCGTCGTAGCTCTTGGCGGTAATGCCCTGCTCCGCCGGGGCGAACCCATGACCGCTGACAACCAGCGCGCCAACATCCGGATCGCCACCGAACAGATCGCCAAGATCCATCCCGGCAACCAACTGGTCATCGCCCACGGCAATGGCCCTCAAGTCGGCCTGCTGTCATTGCAGGCGGCGGCCTACACCTCGGTTTCGCCTTATCCGCTGGACGTGCTCGGTGCCGAAACCGAAGGCATGATCGGCTACATCATCGAACAGGAACTGGGCAATCTGCTGGACTTCGAAGTGCCCTTCGCGACCTTGCTGACCCAGGTCGAAGTCGATGCCAATGACCCGGCCTTCAAGAACCCGACCAAACCCATCGGCCCTGTCTATACCAAGGAAGAGGCCGAAGCACTCGCCGCCGAGAAAGGCTGGGCCATTGCCCCGGACGGCGACAAATACCGTCGCGTGGTCGCCAGTCCGAAACCGAAACGCATCTTCGAAATCCGTCCGATCAAATGGCTGCTGGAAAAAAGCAGC
This sequence comes from Pseudomonas sp. BF-R-24, assembly GCF_019947335.1. Lineage (NCBI taxonomy): Bacteria > Pseudomonadati > Pseudomonadota > Gammaproteobacteria > Pseudomonadales > Pseudomonadaceae > Pseudomonas > Pseudomonas sp. BF-R-24. The sequence continues at coordinate 914 of NZ_JAGYGG010000074.1, read as the reverse complement.
ATCGTGATCTGCGCCGGCGGTGGCGGCATTCCGACCATGTACACCTCGCCCGGCAAACTCGAGGGCGTCGAAGCGGTCATCGACAAGGACCTGTGCTCCGCGCTGCTGGCCGAACAGCTTGAAGCCGATCTGCTGGTGATCGCCACCGACGTCAACGCCGCCTTCATCGACTTTGGCAAACCCACGCAGAAAGCCATCGCCCAGGCCCACCCCGACGAAATGGAAAAACTCGGCTTCGCCGCCGGCTCCATGGGACCGAAGGTGCAGGCAGCCTGCGAATTCGCGCGCCATACTGGGAAAGTCGCAGTGATCGGCTCGCTCTCGGACATCGAAGCGATCGTCCAGGGCAAGGCCGGTACGCGCATCAGTACGGCGACACCGGGCATCAGCTATCAGTAAACGAAACGGCGGGGCAGGCCTGGGGCCGGCCCTGATTCAAGATCTTTTGAAGGAGAGTCAACAATGGCAACGTTCGAGCCGGGTCACCTGCACATCGAGCGACACGCGCTGAACAAGGATGACGTCAGCTACAACATCTGCATCGACTATGAAGTCGCCCAGGATCCCAAGGAAGGCAAAGGGATGCAGTTCAAGATGCACGGCAGCATCCAGGGCAAGGACATGAGCGAGACGTTCTTCCTGCCCAAGGACATGGCCTACAACTTCGCCAGCAACGTCACCAAGATTGCCGAGAAGCACGGCATCCCGAAAACCCATAGCAACATCGGTTCGATCCACAAGCATTACGACGCCATGTTCGAGGACGTGCGGGTACAACTGAACATGAAATCGGGCGACCCGGTCAAACCCGAGCATCTGGAATAATTGATTCACCACAATCTACTGTGGGAGCGGGCTTGCTCGCGAAAGCGGTGTATCAGTCGCCAACGATGGTGTCTGACACGACGCTGTCG
>NZ_JAGYGG010000073.1:0-9862 GCF_019947335.1 Pseudomonas sp. BF-R-24 | reverse complement strand
TCGACCGGGGTGACGCTGATGGTCAGGGTCGAAGTGACGTTGCTGCCGGAACCGTCGGTGACGGTGTAGCTCACGGTCGGCACTGTGCCGTTGTAATTGGCGGCCGGGGTGAAGGTGTAGGCGCCGTTGGCGCCGATGACCAGGCTGCCGACGTTGGCGATGGTCGCGGTCTGGCCAGCGGTGAAAGTGCCAGCAACACCGTCGATGGTGAAATTGACCACGCTGACCGGGCCATCGACGCTCGAGGTGCCGGTCAACACACTGCCGGTGACGGCGGTGTCTTCGGCGGTGGTCACGCTTTCGCTGAGGTCGCTAAAGCTGTCGTCGACCGGGGTGACGTCGATGTTCAGGGTCGAGGTGACATTGCTGCCGGAACCGTCGGTGACGGTGTAGCTCACGGTTGGCACCGTGCCGTTGTAGTTAGCGGCCGGGGTAAAGGTGTAAGTCCCGTTGGCGCCGATCACCAGGCTGCCGACATTGGCGATGGTCGCCGTGCTGCCAGCGGCGTAGGTGGTTTCACCGATGGTGAAGTTGACCACGCTGACCGGGCCGTCGACGCTCGAGGTGCCGGTCAACACACTGCCGGTCAAGGCGGTGTCTTCCAGGGTCGAGACGGTTTCGTTGGCGTCGGTAAAGTTGTCGTCGACCGGCGTGACGTTGATGTTCAGGGTCGAGGTGACATTGCTGCCGGAGCCGTCGGTGACGGTGTAGCTCACCGTCGGCACGCTGCCGTTGTAATTGGCGGCCGGGGTGAAGGTATAAGCGCCGTTCGCCGCGATCACCAGGCTGCCGACGTTGGCGATGGTCGCGGTCTGGCCAGCGGTGAAAGTGCCAGCAACACCGTCGATGGTGAAATTGACCACGCTGACCGGGCCGTCAACGCTCGAAGTGCCACTGAGGACGCTGCCGGTGACGGCGGTGTCTTCAGCGGTGCTCACGCTTTCGCTGATGTCGGTGAAGCTGTCATCGACCGGCGTGACGTTGATGTTCAGGGTCGAAGTGACATTGCTGCCGGAACCGTCGGTGACGGTGTAGCTCACGGTCGGCACGCTGCCGTTGTAGTTGGCGGCCGGGGTGAAGGTGTAGGCGCCGTTGGCCGCGATCACCAGGCTGCCGACGTTGGCGATGGTCGCCGTGCTGCCGGCGGCGTAGGTGGTTTCACCAATGGTGAAATTGACCACGCTGACCGGGCCGTCAACGCTGCTCGTACCGGTGAGGACACTGCCAGTCACGGCGGTGTCTTCCAGGGTCGAGACGATTTCGTTGGCGTCGCTAAAGCTGTCGTCGACCGGGGTGACGCTGATGTTCAGCGCCGAGGTGACATTGCTGCCGGAACCGTCGGTGACGGTGTAGCTCACGGTCGGCACGCTGCCGTTGTAGTTGGCGGCCGGGGTGAAGGTGTAGGCGCCGTTTGCCGCGATCACCAGGCTGCCGACGTTGGCAATGGTCGCGGTCTGGCCAGCGGTGAAAGTGCCACTAACACCGTCGATGGTGAAGTTAACCACGCTGACTGGCCCGTCGACGCTCGAGGTACCGGTGAGGACGCTGCCGGTGACGGCGGTGTCTTCGGCGGTGGTCACGCTTTCGCTGAGGTCGGTGAAGCTGTCATCGACCGGGGTGACGCTGATGGTCAGGGTCGAAGTGACATTGCTGCCCGAGCCGTCGGTGACGGTGTAGCTGACCGTCGGCACGCTGCCGTTGTAATTTTCGGCAGGGGTGAAGGTATAAGTGCCGTTCGCCGCGATCACCAGGGTGCCGACGTTAGCGATGGTCGCGGTTTGGCCAGCGGTGAAAGTGCCAGCAACACCGTCGATGGTGAAGTTAACCACGCTGACTGGCCCGTCGACGCTCGAGGTACCGGTCAACACACTGCCGGTGACGGCGGTGTCTTCGGCGGTGGTCACGCTTTCGCTGAGGTCGCTAAAGCTGTCGTCGACCGGGGTGACGTCGATGTTCAGGGTCGAGGTGACATTGCTGCCGGAACCGTCGGTGACGGTGTAGCTCACGGTTGGCACCGTGCCGTTGTAGTTAGCGGCCGGGGTAAAGGTGTAAGTCCCGTTGGCGCCGATCACCAGGCTGCCGACATTGGCGATGGTCGCCGTGCTGCCAGCGGCGTAGGTGGTTTCACCGATGGTGAAATTAACCACGCTGACCGGACCGTCAACGCTCGAGGTGCCGGTCAACACACTGCCGGTGACGGCAGTGTCTTCGGCGGTGGTCACGGTTTCGCTGAGGTCGGTGAAGCTGTCATCGACCGGGGTGACGCTGATGTTCAGGGTCGAGGTGACATTGCTGCCGGAGCCGTCGGTGACGGTGTAGCTCACGGTCGGCACGCTGCCGTTGTAATTTTCGGCAGGGGTGAAGGTATAAGCGCCGTTGGCGCCGATCACAAGGGTGCCGACGTTGGTGATGGTCGCCGTGCTGCCGGCGGCGTAGGTGGTTTCACCAATGGTGAAGTTAACCACGCTGACCGGGCCGTCAACGCTCGAGGTGCCACTGAGGACGCTGCCGGTGACGGCGGTGTCTTCGGCGGTGCTCACGCTTTCGCTGATGTCGCTAAAGCTGTCATCGACCGGCGTGACGCTGATGGTCAGGGTCGAGGTGACGTTGCTGCCCGAACCGTCGGTGACGGTGTAGCTCACGGTCGGCACGCTGCCGTTGTAGTTGGCGACCGGGGTGAAGGTGTAGGCGCCGTTGGCGCCGATCACCAGGGTGCCGACGTTGGCGATGGTTGCGGTTTCACCGGCTTGGTACTGGGTGCCGCCAACCGTGAAATTAACCACGCTGACTGGCCCGTCGACGCTCGAGGTACCGGTGAGGACGCTGCCGGTGACGGCGGTGTCTTCGGCGGTGCTCACGGTTTCGCTGAGGTCGGTGAAGCTGTCATCGACCGGGGTGACGCTGATGGTCAGGGTCGAGGTGACATTGCTGCCCGAGCCGTCGGTGACGGTGTAGCTGACGGTCGGCACGCTGCCGTTGTAGTTGGCGACCGGGGTGAAGGTGTAGGCGCCGTTGGCGCCGATCACCAGGGTGCCGACGTTGGCGATGGTTGCGGTTTCACCGGCTTGGTACTGGGTGCCGCCAACCGTGAAATTAACCACGCTGACTGGCCCGTCGACGCTCGAGGTACCGGTGAGGACGCTGCCGGTGACGGCGGTGTCTTCGGCGGTGCTCACGGTTTCGCTGAGGTCGGTGAAGCTGTCATCGACCGGGGTGACGTTGATGGTCAGGGTCGAGGTGACATTGCTGCCCGAGCCGTCGGTGACGGTGTAGCTCACGGTCGGCACGCTGCCGTTGTAGTTGGCGACCGGGGTGAAGGTGTAGGCGCCGTTGGCGCCGATCACCAGGGTGCCGACGTTGGCGATGGTTGCGGTTTCACCGGCTTGGTACTGGGTGCCGCCAACCGTGAAATTAACCACGCTGACCGGGCCGTCGACGCTGCTCGTGCCGGTGAGGACGCTGCCGGTCACGGCGGTGTCTTCGGCGGTGCTCACGCTTTCGCTGATGTCGGTGAAGCTGTCATCGACCGGGGTGACGCTGATGGTCAGGGTCGAGGTGACGTTGCTGCCCGAACCGTCGGTGACGGTGTAGCTCACGGTCGGCACGTTGCCGTTGTAATTGGCGGCCGGCGTAAAGGTGTAAGCGCCGTTGGCGCCGATCACCAGGGTGCCGACGTTGGCGATGGTCGCCGTGCTGCCGGCGGCGTAGGTGGTTTCACCGATGGTGAAGTTAACCACGCTGACCGGCCCGTCGACGCTCGAGGTGCCGGTCAACACGCTGCCGGTGACGGCGGTGTCTTCGGCGGTGGTCACGCTTTCGCTGAGGTCGGTGAAGCTGTCATCGACCGGGGTGACGCTGATGGTCAGGGTCGAGGTGACGTTGCTGCCGGAGCCGTCGGTGACGGTGTAGCTCACCGTCGGCACGCTGCCGTTGTAATTTTCGGCAGGGGTGAAGGTATAAGCGCCGTTGGCGCCGATCACAAGGGTGCCGACGTTGGTGATGGTCGCCGTGCTGCCGGCGGCGTAGGTGGTTTCACCAATGGTGAAGTTAACCACGCTGACCGGGCCGTCAACGCTCGAGGTGCCACTGAGGACGCTGCCGGTGACGGCGGTGTCTTCGGCGGTGCTCACGCTTTCGCTGAGGTCGGTGAAGCTGTCATCGACCGGGGTGACGTTGATGGTCAGGGTTGAGGTGACATTGCTGCCGGAACCGTCGGTGACGGTGTAGCTCACGGTTGGCACGCTGCCGTTGTAATTCTCGACCGGGGTGAAGGTGTAAGCGCCGTTGGCGCCGATCACCAGGCTGCCGACATTGGCGATGGTCGCCGTGCTGCCAGCGGCGTAGGTGGTTTCACCAATGGTGAAGTTAACCACGCTGACCGGGCCATCGACGCTCGAGGTGCCGGTCAACACACTGCCGGTCACGGCAGTGTCTTCGGCGGTGCTCACGCTTTCGCTGATGTCGGTGAAGTTGTCATCGACCGGCGTGACGCTGATGGTCAGGGTCGAGGTGACGTTGCTGCCGGAACCGTCGGTGACGGTGTAGCTCACGGTCGGCACGCTGCCGTTGTAATTGGCGTCCGGGGTGAAGGTGTAAGTCCCGTTGGCGCCGATCACCAAGGTACCGACGTTGGCGATGGTCGCGGTCTGGCCAGCGGTGAAAGTGCCAGCAACACCATCGATGGTGAAGTTCACCACGCTGACCGGACCGTCGACGCTGCTCGTACCAGTGAGGACGCTGCCGGTCACGGCGGTGTCTTCGTTGGTGGTCACGCTTTCGCTGAGGTCGGTGAAGCTGTCATCGACCGGGGTGACGCTAATGGTCAGGGTCGAGGTGACGTTGCTGCCCGAGCCGTCGGTGACGGTGTAGCTGACGGTCGGCACGCTGCCGTTGTAGTTGGCGGCCGGGGTGAAGGTGTAGGCGCCGTTGGCCGCGATCACCAGGCTGCCGACGTTGGCGATGGTCGCGGTGCTGCCGGCGGCGTAGGTGGTTTCACCGATGGTGAAATTGACCACGCTGACCGGGCCGTCAACGCTGCTCGTACCGGTGAGGACACTGCCAGTCACGGCGGTGTCTTCCAGGGTCGAGACGATTTCGTTGGCGTCGCTAAAGCTGTCGTCGACCGGGGTGACGCTGATGTTCAGGGCCGAGGTGACGTTGCTGCCCGAGCCGTCGGTGACGGTGTAGCTCACGGTCGGCACGCTGCCGTTGTAGTTGGCGGCCGGGGTGAAGGTGTAGGCGCCGTTTGCCGCGATCACCAGGCTGCCGACGTTGGCAATGGTCGCGGTCTGGCCAGCGGTGAAAGTGCCACTAACACCGTCGATGGTGAAGTTAACCACGCTGACCGGGCCGTCGACGCTGCTCGTGCCGGTGAGGACGCTGCCGGTCACGGCGGTGTCTTCGTTGGTGCTCACGCTTTCGCTGAGGTCGCTGAAGTTGTCATCGACCGGGGTGACGCTGATGGTCAGGGTCGAGGTGACGTTGCTGCCCGAGCCGTCGGTGACGGTATAGCTGACCGTCGGCACGTTGCCGTTGTAATTGGCGGCCGGGGTAAAGGTGTAAGCGCCGTTGGCGCCGATCACCAGGGTGCCGACGTTAGCGATGGTGGCCGTGCTGCCAGCGGCGTAGGTGGTTTCACCGATGGTGAAATTGACCACGCTGACCGGGCCGTCAACGCTCGAGGTGCCACTGAGGACGCTGCCGGTGACGGCGGTGTCTTCGGCGGTGCTCACGCTTTCGCTGAGGTCGCTAAAGCTGTCATCGACCGGCGTGACGCTGATGGTCAGGGTCGAGGTGACGTTGCTGCCGGAACCGTCGGTGACGGTGTAGCTGACCGTCGGCACGCTGCCGTTGTAATTTTCGGCAGGGGTGAAGGTATAAGTGCCGTTCGCCGCGATCACCAGGGTGCCGACGTTAGCGATGGTCGCGGTTTGGCCAGCGGTGAAAGTGCCAGCAACACCGGCGATGGTGAAATTGACCACGCTGACCGGGCCGTCAACGCTCGAGGTGCCACTGAGGACGCTGCCGGTGACGGCGGTGTCTTCGGCGGTGCTCACGGTTTCGCTGAGGTCGGTGAAGCTGTCATCGACCGGGGTGACGCTGATGGTCAGGGTCGAGGTGACATTGCTGCCGGAACCGTCGGTGACGGTGTAGCTCACCGTCGGCACGCTGCCGTTGTAATTTTCGGCAGGGGTGAAGGTGTAAGCGCCGTTGGCGCCGATCACCAGGGTGCCGACGTTAGCGATGGTCGCCGTGCTGCCAGCGGCGTAGGTGGTTTCACCGATGGTGAAATTGACCACGCTGACCGGCCCATCGACGCTCGAGGTGCCGGTCAACACACTGCCGGTCAAGGCGGTGTCTTCGTTGGTGGTCACGCTTTCGCTGATGTCGGTGAAGCTGTCATCGACCGGGGTGACGCTGATGGTCAGGGTCGAAGTGACATTGCTGCCCGAGCCGTCGGTGACGGTGTAGCTCACCGTCGGCACGCTGCCGTTGTAGTTGGCGGCCGGGGTGAAGGTGTAAGCACCGTTCGCGCCGATCACCAGGCTGCCGACGTTGGCGATGGTCGCCGTGCTGCCAGCGGCGTAGGTGGTTTCACCGATGGTGAAATTGACCACGCTGACCGGGCCGTCGACGCTGCTCGTGCCGGTGAGGACACTGCCGGTGACGGCGGTGTCTTCCAGGGTCGAGACGGTTTCGTTGGCGTCGGTAAAGTTGTCATCGACCGGGGTGACGTTGATGTTCAGGGTCGAGGTGACGTTGCTGCCGGAACCGTCGGTGACGGTGTAGCTCACGGTCGGCACACTGCCGTTGTAGTTGGCGGCCGGGGTGAAGGTGTAGGCGCCGTTGGCGCCGATGACCAGGCTGCCGACGTTAGCGATGGTGGCCGTGCTGCCAGCGGCGTAGGTGGTTTCACCAATGGTGAAATTGACCACGCTGACCGGCCCATCGACGCTCGAGGTGCCGGTCAACACACTGCCGGTCACGGCGGTGTCTTCGGCGGTGGTTAGGCTTTCGCTGATGTCGGTGAAGCTGTCATCGACCGGGGTGACGCTGATGGTCAGGGTCGAGGTGACATTGCTGCCCGAACCGTCGGTGACGGTATAGCTGACCGTCGGCACGTTGCCGTTGTAATTGGCGGCCGGGGTGAAGGTATAAGCGCCGTTCGCCGCGATCACCAGGCTGCCGACGTTGGCGATGGTCGCCGTGCTGCCAGCGGCGTAGGTGGTTTCACCAATGGTGAAATTGACCACGCTGACCGGGCCATCGACGCTCGAGGTGCCGGTCAACACACTGCCGGTGACGGCGGTGTCTTCGTTGGTGCTCACGCTTTCGCTGATGTCGCTAAAGCTGTCATCGACCGGCGTGACGCTGATGGTCAGGGTCGAGGTGACGTTGCTGCCCGAGCCGTCGGTGACGGTGTAGCTGACGGTCGGCACGCTGCCGTTGTAGTTGGCGTCCGGGGTGAAGGTGTAGGTGCCGTTGGCGCCGATCACCAGGCTGCCGACGTTGGCAATGGTCGCCGTCTGGCCAGCGGTGAAAGTGCCACTAACACCGTCGATGGTGAAGTTAACCACGCTGACTGGCCCATCGACGCTCGAGGTGCCACTGAGGACGCTGCCGGTGACGGCGGTGTCTTCGGCGGTGGTCACGCTTTCGCTGAGGTCGGTGAAGCTGTCATCGACCGGGGTGACGCTGATGGTCAGGGTCGAAGTGACATTGCTGCCCGAGCCGTCGGTGACGGTGTAGCTCACGGTCGGCACTGTGCCGTTGTAATTTTCGGCCGGGGTGAAGGTATAGGTCCCGTTGGCGCCGATCACCAGGCTGCCGACGTTGGTGATGGTCGCCGTGCTGCCGGCGGCGTAGGTGGTTTCACCGATGGTGAAGTTAACCACGCTGACCGGGCCGTCAACGCTCGAGGTGCCACTGAGGACGCTGCCGGTGACGGCGGTGTCTTCGGCGGTGCTCACGCTTTCGCTGAGGTCGGTGAAGTTGTCATCGACCGGGGTGACGTTGATGGTCAGGGTCGAGGTGACATTGCTGCCGGAACCGTCGGTGACGGTGTAGCTCACCGTTGGCACGTTGCCGTTGTAATTGGCGGCCGGGGTAAAGGTGTAAGCGCCGTTGGCGCCGATCACCAGGCTGCCGACGTTGGTGATGGTCGCCGTGCTGCCGGCGGCGTAGGTGGTTTCACCGATGGTGAAGTTAACCACGCTGACCGGGCCGTCAACGCTCGAGGTGCCACTGAGGACGCTGCCGGTGACGGCGGTGTCTTCGGCGGTGCTCACGCTTTCGCTGAGGTCGGTGAAGTTGTCATCGACCGGGGTGACGTTGATGGTCAGGGTCGAGGTGACATTGCTGCCGGAACCGTCGGTGACGGTGTAGCTCACGGTCGGCACGCTGCCGTTGTAGTTGGCGTCCGGGGTGAAGGTGTAGGCGCCGTTGGCGCCGATCACCAGGCTGCCGACGTTGGCGATGGTCGCCGTGCTGCCGGCGGCGTAGGTGGTTTCACCGATGGTGAAATTGACCACGCTGACCGGGCCGTCGACGCTGCTCGTGCCGGTGAGGACACTGCCGGTCAAGGCGGTGTCTTCCAGGGTCGAGACGGTTTCGTTGGCGTCGGTAAAGTTGTCGTCGACCGGGGTGACGTTGATGGTCAAGGTCGAGGTGACATTGCTGCCCGAGCCGTCGGTGACGGTGTAGCTCACCGTCGGCACGCTGCCGTTGTAGTTGGCGTCCGGGGTGAAGGTGTAAGTCCCGTTGGTGCCAATCACCAGGGTACCGACGTTGGCAATGGTCGCGGTCTGGCCGGCGGTGAAAGTGCCAGCAACACCGTCGATGGTGAAATTGACCACGCTGACCGGGCCGTCGACGCTGCTCGTGCCGGTGAGGACACTGCCGGTCAAGGCGGTGTCTTCCAGGGTCGAGACGATTTCGTTGGCGTCGGTAAAGTTGTCGTCGACCGGGGTGACGCTGATGGTCAGGGTCGAAGTGACATTGCTGCCGGAACCGTCGGTGACGGTGTAGCTCACCGTCGGCACGCTGCCGTTGTAATTTTCGGCAGGCGTGAAGGTGTAAGTCCCGTTGGCGCCGATGACCAGGCTGCCGACGTTGGCGATGGTCGCCGTGCTGCCGGCGGCGTAGGTGGTTTCACCGATGGTGAAATTGACCACGCTGACCGGGCCGTCGACGCTCGAGGTACCGGTGAGGACGCTGCCGGTGACGGCGGTGTCTTCAGCGGTGCTCACGCTTTCGCTGATGTCGGTGAAGCTGTCATCGACCGGGGTGACGCTGATGGTCAGGGTCGAAGTGACGTTGCTGCCGGAACCGTCGGTGACGGTGTAGCTCACGGTCGGCACTGTGCCGTTGTAATTGGCGGCCGGGGTGAAGGTGTAGGCGCCGTTGGCGCCGATGACCAGGCTGCCGACGTTGGCGATGGTCGCGGTCTGGCCAGCGGTGAAAGTGCCAGCAACACCGTCGATGGTGAAATTGACCACGCTGACCGGGCCATCGACGCTCGAGGTGCCGGTCAACACACTGCCGGTGACGGCGGTGTCTTCGGCGGTGGTCACGCTTTCGCTGAGGTCGCTAAAGCTGTCGTCGACCGGGGTGACGTCGATGGTCAGGGTCGAGGTGACATTGCTGCCGGAACCGTCGGTGACGGTGTAGCTCACGGTCGGCACGCTGCCGTTGTAGTTGGCGGCCGGGGTGAAGGTGTAAGCACCGTTGGCGCCGATCACCAGGGTGCCGACGTTGGCGATGGTCGCGGTCTGGCCAGCGGTGAAAGTGCCAGCAACACCGTCGATGGTGAAATTGACCACGCTGACCGGGCCGTCAACGCTCGAAGTGCCACTGAGGACGC
>NZ_JAGYGG010000072.1:0-10883 GCF_019947335.1 Pseudomonas sp. BF-R-24 | reverse complement strand
TCAACCGCACCGGGGTGGTCAAAGTCCATGTGGTGTTCGGCGCCGGCACCACTTCGCGGGCGTTGAGTCGGCAGATTCGCCAGGTGCTCGGCGAACGGCACGGCGTGGAGGACTTCAGTCTGAGCACACAGGACGACATGCTGCGCAGCTTCAACCGCGTTCTCGGCACCCTGAGCCTGGCCATCGGTGCCTTGGGGGGCATTTCCCTGTTGGTCGGCGCCGTCGGCATTCTCACAATCATGACTACCACTGTGGGCGAGCGCACGGCGGAAATCGGCCTGTTGCGGGCGATTGGTGCCAGTCCGCGGCAGGTGCTCGGGCTGTTTCTCGCCGAAGCGACACTGCTGTCCCTGGCCGGTGGTCTGCTTGGTCTGCTGTTGATGGGCCTCCTGCTCGGGCTACTGCACCTGGCCATGCCGAGCCTGCCCTTGGCGCTGCAGCCGCTGTTTCTACTGCTGGCGCTGCTGCTGGCGGCGGTGCTCGGCATTCTCGCCGGCCTGGCTCCGGCACTGCGGGCGGCCCGCCTGCATCCGGTGGCGGCTCTGCGCAGTGAATAGCGGCCAGGCCTATGAGCCTGACGGGCTAGCTGTACGCTGCGTGACGATAACGAAAACGCCGGCGCTAGGCCGGTGATTTTAATTGGTTGGCAGCGGCAAAAGCTGAGTGCAATACCTGACCGCTTCGATAGGGTGTTGCCATGTCTTATCACGAACTCAGCGTTGAAGAGCGCGTCACAATCCAGATCGGCCAACTGCACGGCTGTGTAAAAACGATTTGGATTGAAGCTTTGCCCGAGATCACGTGGAAAATCGCACTCCTAGGTAAAATTCAGGTTTGTTGGCCGGGTGACCCTACCGCTTACCCATAACGGAGGCTATGTTCAATTGCCCGGCACAGACAAGGCGCTGCTGGTTGAAAACGGCGCCACTGATGGCGACCCAAGCCCCCCCAACTTCTGGCGCAGCAACGTATACACTTACGGCTTAAGAGTAAACGCGCTAATCAGGAACAGAGTTCGGCATGCTGTTTTTCAAACCCAAACGACAACGAGCACTTGAACGAGACCTCAAGGGACTCATGCACCGGCTCACACCCCTCAGTACCACCACCAAGCTGATGACGTCTCACCAGCTGCGGAAGTATCGACGAGCCCTGGAAAACGACATAGGTGGACTGCCAGGGTTTATGGCGTTGTCGGTTGATAGAAAAGTCAATTACATGACTCCTATCATTTCGCAAATGAACGAAGCCAGAGATCAGCAGAATGAGGTCGATTTCATGGCGGCCTACCTGACCGTCATGCTGCTGGAAAGCATCAGCTGCAGCTATCACTCGACGATGAACATGGTCTTTCGTGCGATGGAAAAAATCGCCGCGTTCCGGTGGGATGAATCATAAAAAACCATCCAACAAGAAACCCTGAAAGCGCTTATCCGCGACCAGGTGCTACGTAAGTTGCGCACCTGGGTGCAAGGGTCAATTAATCTCGGACACGATGTTAATTTTTCTCTCGGCCTGAGCTGGCGCCTCGTTTGGGGGACCGTCAGGGCAAGCCTGACGGCTGACCGGCAGACTAATTACGGCAACATGGGAGGCATTCGAGTGTGTTGGATACGAGGACGAAAGAGGCGTGCCGTCCGGAGTGGCCAGCGCATTACCCAAAAAGAACGGAAAGGAACCCCCGCGCCGCTAGCCGAGGCCCTGCTACGCTGAGAGTGTCCCCAGGAGGCAGAACGATGCAATTACATGAAGCCCACGTCGTGAATGAATTGACCAACTACCGCGAGGTGAACATGGCGTTACAGGACGGCTGGAAGCTGTTGGCGGTGATGTCAGCATCGAGCGTGACCGACCCGGCGCGCATTCAAGTGCATTACGTGGTGGGCAAGCCGGCCGCAAAGCTCAAGGGTGAATTCCACGCCGAGTGACGCCGTGTTACGAGTAACGGAGGCTATGTTGAATAGGCCCCCACACTTTGACCAGGTGCGGGGGCTTTTTTTGGGTGGGCACGGTCCCCACCACCTCCTAGACTGGATGACCAGACCCCGGCGGCCTGGTTTTACGCACAGTGGGCCACTCACTCGAAAAGGAACAGCACCTGATGACGATCACCCTGGACGACACCATGAGCGAGCGTGACAGTAACGACTTGAACTATCGCGTCGCCTCTCGCCTGGAATGCTGGTCGCGCTACTGGGAGTTAAAACCGGATTGGCTGATCTGTCGTGAATGCGGGCAGGTTCAGACCTTCCATAGTGCGGCGAGAGCCTTTTCCGGGCATAAGCCAGGCTGCCGGACACCGGCCGCCTCGGTCCAGTACCCGCTGCTTGAGCTGGCCGATCTGTTGCGCGAGCTGCCGGCGGACCCAACCGCGCCGAAGGTGTCGCGATGAGCGCGGCCGACCCGTTCGCCGCGTTGAACCTGCCGTCTGCGATCCACGCCCGGGCGCTGAAACTGCTGAGCGCCATCGCCCAGGCGCGCACGGCGGCCGACTGCACGCGCGCGGCGGACCGTGCCGAAGGCTTTGCCCTCGGCCTGGAAACGGTCAGGGCGCTGAACACGGCGAGCCTGGAGGGGCTGTATCTGGTGTTTGAGCAGGCGGCCACGGTGCGCCTGGTGGTGCTGGAACAGTGATTGGCGAGGGGATTCACCAGGAGGCATTGCGCGTCCTGATGCAAGAGAACACTATAGAAAATAGTGGGCCCCGAGCGTCCCCCCTCGAAGGCCCATACAACATATACCGGTTGTTAAAAAAGCCCACCTAATACTGCCGGTTCCCAGTTCATGATCACCAGTTCCCCGGTGACTTCGGCTTTCCCCTGCCGCTGATTGGTCGTTGTGTAGCGAATATCCAGCGTTTCAAAGTGAAACCCCTTGAACACCCGGCGTATGTCCGGGTGGTCATTGATGCTCACCATTACCCTACCCTTGCAGCGGCGCATGAAATCCGCCATCCGCTCGTAGTTCTCAAACGGAAAATCCACCCCGTACCCTGCGGTCTGCCAGTACGGTGGGTCCATGTAGTGGAAGGTGTGCGGCCGGTCATAACGTTCGGCGCAGTCCAGCCAAGGCAGGTTTTCCACGTAGGTGCCGGACAGGCGCTGCCAGGCGGCTGAGAGGTTTTCTTCGATCCGCAGCAGGTTGATGGCCGGGCCGGTGGTCGCGGTACCGAAGGTCTGCCCGGACACCTTGCCGGCGAAGGCATGGTGCTGCAGGTAGAAAAATCGCGCGGCGCGCTGGATGTCGGTGAGCGTTTCGACGCGGGTCATCTTCTGCCACTCGAACACCTGCCGCGAACTGAGCGCCCACTTGAACTGACGCACGAACTCTTCGAGGTGGTTCTGCACCACGCGGTACAGCGTCACCAAATCGCCGTTGATGTCGTTGAGGACTTCAACGGGCGCAGCCTGAGGTCGCATGAAATACAGCGCAGCGCCGCCGGCAAAGACTTCGACATAGCATTCGTGGGGTGGAAAAAGCGGGATAAGACGATCGGCCAGGCGGCGTTTGCCGCCCATCCAAGGGATGATGGGTGTAGACATGGATAGCAAGACCTTTACTGTATAAATAAACAGGTGCTAGGCTCGCTCTGCTTTGTGCACAGAGCAGGAGCCTTGGCGGGACTTGCAGGGACAATCTGCGGGGACGGTGGCCAGGCTGGATGTTGACGCATCCAGACTGGCCGCTCCTTTTACGTTGAGACTCAAACTTCTTTGACCGGGCACGACTCACGCACCCGGGCAATCAATCGACCACGTCGAGCACGACTTTCTGCGACTTGCCGGATGCCTTGGCCTTGCCTTCCTTGCCGCCATTGCACTCCACTGACACCGTCCAGCCGGACGGGGTGAAGGTGTGATCCACCGACTCCACCAGGTATTCACCATCGAGGCCGCGCTTGAAGCCTTGCGCCTCAATCATGATTTCGGCAAACAGGTCGGTCCGACCGGGCAGGTCCAGGCGCACCGAGGCGGTCGAACGATTGAACGCCGCCAGACGCGCCTTGGCCGCTTCGTCGGCCGCCGTGCGATCCGGATAGAGATGGCGATCGGTATGCACCGGTGGCAGGCCTTCGGGCACGTTGGGGTTGTCCAGGTGCGAAATCAGCAGTTCGCCGCTGGCCGAGTCCTGGTACTGGGTGCTGACACCTTGATGTGCGCTGTGGTCGCTCAAACGAAACTGCCAGCGGGTCACATCACTGCGCTGCAGGGTGATCACCGCCAAGGCCTTGCCACTTGCGCTCTGTCCGCCTTGTCGCGGTAGGACCAGCAGCTTGCCATCGGCTACTTTGGCGGTGCAGTCGTGCTTCTTGGCCAGACGGGTGATGAAGTTGAAGTCGGATTCATTGAGCTGGTCCATGCGCGGCACCTGGGTGTCGACCGGGCACGACGGCTGCCAGCCATTGCGTGCGGCCACATCGCCCACGATCTGTGCCAGGCTGACGTCCTCCCAACTGCCGCTGCGGGTGGTTTTGCCGCTGCCACGCATGTCGCTGGCCTTGCCGCTGATCACCAGTGTGTCCGGCGGGCCGGAGACGGCCACCTCATCCACGGTGTAGCGCCCCATGCGGGTCAGATCGGCCCCGGCATAACCGAGGTAGACCTCGATACTCGCGCCACGCACGGGCAGCGACACCGCGCCGTCACGGTCATCAATGCGCAGCTCAAACGAATCCGAGGCCATCCCGGGCCGGTCGGAAAGCTGCAGCGACACCAGACGATCATTGATCAGGCTGGTGATGTCGGCACCGTCGGCCACGATGCGAAAATTAGGCGTCATGGATTTTTTCCAAAAAAAATCCCGCACAAGGCGGGCAAGAAAGTAAGGAGTTTTAAACGATGAGCGACACGAGTGTAGTCCATCAATCCCACAACGAAATGACGCTGTCCGGCTCGACCACCAGATCCGGCAGCCTGATCAGCACACCGGCCCGGAACGGCTGTGGCTCATCGGCCAGGCCCTGATTGGCGGCCAGCACCGCCTCGACGCTGCGGTTCAGGTGGCCGTAATAGTGGTGACACAGGGTGTCGAGCAGATCCCCGTCAGCTGTTCTGCAGGTCATCGCCATAGCGGACGAACTCCAATGAAAAGCCCTGCTTGCGCGGGATAGCCCCGGGCAGTAAGGCGCTTTGCTCTTCTTCGATATTGGTCAAAACCCAGTTGCCCAGCACCTCGCCATAACCCGTGGTCAGGTTCAGCGGCAGCAACTTGGCACCGATGCTGCGCAGCCTATCCAGCTGCTTCAGCCCACCTTTGAAGCTCGGGTAGATCGCGCCCTTGATGGTGATTTTCTCCTCACCCAGCCCCACCGCCTGCTGTGCCGGGCGCCGGGTCAGACGTTCCTGCGCGGCCCAGCGAAACGACGTCTGCCGGCGCAGTTCATCGAAGGCTGCCGTGTCCAGGTTGAAGTAGTACGGTCGCTCATTGGCTTTCAGCGGATAGAGAATCAGCAGGTGCGGGAATGGCTTCACCGCATCGGGAATCGGCGACATGTCGCCGGCAAACCATTCCGTGGGGAAGATGTTGCCCAACGCTGCATTGGCCTTGCCGGCGACCTTGTTGAACGCCGCGCCAAAGCGGCCAATCTGCTCAGTCAACGCGGAAAAGTGCTCATCAAATTGAGACAGGGCGCGCTGGGTCTGGTTGTAGAAGCTGGCCACCTTGCCGATCTTGGCCTGCGCCGAGTTGATAGCACTTTGCAGACGGCGGGTTTTGTCGCTCAGGTCCTCGCTGATAAAGGGCAGACCTTCCAGCGCATCGGCCGCCCCACTGATCTCATTGAGCGCGCCATTCATGGGCCCGGTCATCGACTCCAGGTCAGTGCGCCCGGCCTCCCCCGCGTCGACCATGTACTTCAGCCCGCCTTGCAGGTGTTCCAGGTAAGTTTTTTCATCCGTCATTTCACGTCCTCAACCCACGTGGGGTGCATCAAACAACTGCCGGGCACGTGCTTCCCGGGCGAAGTCTTCAAACTGACGGCGCAGGTACGGCATCAATTCTTGGACCAACTGTGCCGGGTCTTTCACATCGCCTTGCACCTGAAAAACCGGGGCCGGGGCGAAAGTGAATTGCTGATCGACCTTCGGCCATTCGGGTGTCTTAACCGCGGTGCTCGACATCAATGCCGCCGCCGTGACCGGCGCGGTGGGGGCGTTTTCCATCGAGCGCACGACCGCGCCAACCCCCTGGCCGGCGGCCATGGGAAAGAGGCCGAGCGGTGCTTTGGGTACGATTGGCGTGTCCGGCCCACCAAATAGAGCCTTGCCCATGGTCGCGCCCACGTCGCCGCCGCCCCACGCCCCGAGCCAGGCACCGATCATTCCGCCCACTGCGGTGCCCAACAAAGGTATGACCGAACCGATGGCCGCGCCCGCCGCTGCACCGGCCAAACCACCGGCCAGCCCGCCCGCCGCCTCACCGTAGCCTTCGGCCTTTTCATCACGGGTGGTGGCGTTCTGGTAAGTGTCCAGCACCTGAACGCCGGCACCGACCACCGCCAGCACCCCGCCCACTTTCATGCCACGGGACGGCCGACTTGCAGGGGCTTTTCTCTTTCGACCTGAATCGTGATCCACCCCGTCATCATCGCCGTCATTCGCGTTGGTCACGAACACCCGTTGGACGATGTTGGACCGGTCGCCGGCCGAGCCGCGCGCGATGTTCACCAGCCCCCGACCGATCTTCAGCGCGGCCCAGGCCTTGCCCGCCAGCAAGGCTCCGGCACTCAGCGCCGCCAGGCCCAGCACCACCTTAGGCGTCTCCTCGGACAAGGCGGTCAAGCCACGCGCTGCTGCACCGATACCGCTGGCCAGCGCATCCGTCGCCGGACGCAGGGCATCACCGATTGCCCGTAGCGAATCGTTGAACGCCTGACCGGTTTCGGCCCAGCGTTGCGACGAGGCCTCGCGCCGCTCGCTCAAGTTTTTGTCGAGAATGACCTTGCGCTCGCCGTTGGGGTCCGAGGCGCTTTTTTTTAGGTCCGCGTAGAATTTTTTGTTCTGGGTGTACGCCATCAGGGCGGTTTTGACTTGCATGTCGGCAAACAGATCGCCGGTACGCAGGGTCGCGGCCAAGGCATCGGCCATCGCTTGCGCCTTGGCCGGGTCCGTCTCTTGGCTGATCTGGGTCAGGCCCTGATTCAGCTGCTTGGCCTTTTTCGGGTCGGTCATTTCCACATACCGGCGTGCCAGTTCAAAACTGGCTTCAAAGGTCGACAAGCCCTTGCCAATAGCGGCGTTCATCGAGCCCTGATAGTCGATCCCGGCATCGGCGTAACCTTTGACGGTTTCCCCTGAACCGATTTTAGCGATCCAGTTTTTCAGGTTGTTCGCCGCCTCATCGGCGCTGCCGGCGCTCTTGATCTGCACCTGCAGCATGGCACCCAGTTGAGTCACGGCGTCCTGACCGGTGATGCCGCTGCTGGCCATCTGCGCCAACAGTTCCGGAAACCACTTGGCCATGTCGGCCGCTTCGAAGCTGCCCTGCTGGCCCAGCAACGCGACCGACGCCAAGGCCTGTTCCATTTTTTTTGGGTCGGTGATCTTGGCGTTGTTCTGCATCGCCAGAATCATCTTCGCCGTGTCGGTGCCCGACGCGCCCTGCCCGACCGCAAACTTGGCAGCCACCGGGGCGTACTTCAGCGCTTCGGTCAGATCCATGCAGCCACCGACCAGCTGGTTCACCAGGTCAGCCACCTGGGTGTTGGCCATGCCGGTGTCTTTTGAGGTCTGGACGATATCGCGGGCGGTGTTCACTTCCTGTTGGGTGTTGGCGGTACCGGACTTGATCGCGATGTCGCGAATGATCGCCTGAAAATCCGCGCTGACCTTGGTCGGCACGGCCGCCAGAGTGGTGCCGGCCACTGCCGTGCCAAATCCGCTGCGTAAACTTTCCCGCCCCTCCTCGACCTGGCCCATCCCTTTGGCCTTGAACTCCGCACTGCGCACCACCTTGCCCAGCGCCAAATACTCCTGACGCAGGCGCCCGACTTCGACACCCTGCTTGCGCAAGCTGTTGGTGTTGGTTTCCAGTTTGCGCAGCAAGGCGTCGGCATTGGCCGCCCCGCTGTCGTGGGCTTTTTTCCATTCATCGCGCAGACGCATGGTCTCGCCGATGACTTTCTGCAAGCCCTTGGCACGGGTGGTTTGCGCCTCAAGTTTTTTCATTTCGCCGCTGACATTCTTGAAGGCGGCGCCGAGAGATGAATCGACGGCACCGCCAATCACCAGCCCGAGCGAGAGTTTATTCGCCATGCGGAGTACCTGTATGCAACGGGGATGGGCTCAGTCCGTGAGCCACCAGACCATCTCGGAAAACGACAGGCCCTGAATCTCGGCCGCCGAAAAATTCAGCTCGACGGCCAAGCGTTTGGCCAAGGCCTTTTGCAGCCGTGGGTTAAACCCCGTCATCTGCTCCCAGACGAAAATAGGCGGTCTGCAAACGACGGTAATCGCGCATCAGCAGCCCCTCCAGATCCGCACGGCCGATGCTCGCCAGGCTGCAGAACAAGACCATCTCCTGCTCTTCTTCGTTGGTACCGCCCTGCAAGGTGGCAGCGCGCATTTCGCGCACCGTCGGTTCGCGCAGGGACAGTTTGTCGACCTGAATACCGTTGGCCTGGCTCGCACGGGATAGGACGACGGTGGCAATGCCATCGCCCAGTTGCAGCCACTTGGGCAGGACGTTGTCTTTTGCGTTGCTCATGGTGTTGCTCCTTACATGCCCAGGGCAGACCGCACAGCGGCCAATTGGTCGACGCCGTCAATGACGCGGATCGAGTTGAGGGGATCGATTTCAAACATCACGCTGCCGTCGATTTCCAGCTTGTAATAGGTCACTGCGACGGCGTACTTGAACTCGCCTTTTTCACCCGGTTTCCAGTCCCCCGGATCGACTTCCTTGAGGCTGCCACGCAGAGTGGCGACCACCGCCTTGACCGAACCTTTCTGGCCTTTGAAGGCACCGCGGAACGAGGCGTTGAACGCCGTCAGATCAGCCTGCCCAAAAAACTTCAGCACCTCGCGGCGCACGCCGTTGGTGATAAAGCTGGCTTCGAGCTTTTCGGTGCCCATGTCGATCTCCACCGGCGCGTCCATGCCGCCGGCGCGGTACTCGTCGGTCTTGAGGGTCAACTTGGGCAGGGTCAGGCTCGGCACATCGCCTTGCAGGCTGATGCCGTCAACGAACAGGTTGGTGTTGTAGAGCACTTCCGGAATCATAAAGCGGCCTCCTTAGGCAGCGGTGTCCAGCACTTCAGTGATCCACTGATCGGTCACCTCCACGCGGAAGTTCGGGTTTTCGGCCGGCGGCACGTCGGTGAACCGAATGTTCCAGTACACCTTGCCGTCGCTGAGTTCGCTGGAGGTGTTCAACTCTTCGTCGGCATACACCTCGAAGTTGATGATGGCGCCCTGATTCTTCAGGTCGCGCATGAACGCCTGCAGGCCTTCGGTCACGTCCTTGACGTAGGTCGCGGTGATCGAGCGGTCCACGGCCCACTTGTGCGCGTAGAGGATTGCGTCCATGACGATGTCCAGCGTGCGCACGCGGGTAACGAACTTCCATTTCGGGTCGCTGGACAGCGTGCGGTTACCCCATAAACGGTAACCGTCGTCACGAATGATGGTGGTGATGTTGGCGTTGTTCAGCAGGTTGGCCCGGCACGAGGCATCGCCGTCGAGAAACTCGATTGGCCGCGTGGTGCCGGTGATGCCGACAAACTCCTTGTTCGACGGCGAGGCCCAGAAGCCATAGGTGGCATCGGTCCAGGCAAACAGGCCGGCGGTCCAGGCCGAGGCCGGCGCGTTGACCGTGGCACTGGCGCCGGTGTCCCAGAACTGCACACCTGGGTCGACCATGTAGGCGTGTTTGCTACCGAAGTTTTCGGCATAAGCAATCGCGGCTTCGTCGGTGGTGTTCGGCCCGTCGATGATGGCCATGGCCCGCATCTTGTCGCCCAGTGCCACCAGTTCGGTGGCCACTGCCAACGTCGCCGAATACCCCGGGGAAACCAGCAAGCGCGGCTGGGCGTTAAACTTGCTTTTACCGTTGAGCAACGCCTGCATGCCGGTACGGCTACCGTCGGCCCAGACCCCGCCGATGATCGCCGAGATTTGTTCGGCTGGGTCTTCCAGCAGCGGCACGCCGACGGCGACAATCACCGCCTTGGACCGTTTGAAAATGGCCTTGCAGTCCTGGGTGATTGCCGCATCCGGGCCCCAGGCGGCGACCGCTTCGCTTTCGCGGGTGATCAGCAGCAATTCGTTGGCCGCTGCGGTTGCCGGCGGCCCGACGGTGAAGGTGTTGCACAGGCCGATGATCGACGCGGACGGGGTGGCGATATGCCGGGCGCCGGTGTCCACCAAGGTCACGGTGACGCCGTGAAAAAAACTCATAGAGTGATGCTCCAGAAACGAAAAAGCCCCGCATAAGCGAGGCCGTGGGGATGTGCGGTGACGTGCAGCATGGAAAAGAAAACGCCCCGGCAATGCGGGGCGTCAGGACGCGGTGTTGGTCGATCCGTCCGGCTTTAACGGCCGTTTATCACTGGCCGGAAAGTCCGGCGATCCAGGCCACGCCCGCAGCTCATTGCGATAGGTGCGCCAGGCCAGTTCCGTGCTGATCGCGCCCGGGTCCGCATCCTGATGCTTGTCGACCTCTCTGCCCGCCCAATGCAATTCATTTTCGACCCACGACCGTTCTCGCCGGCTCTGTAGTGCCAGATCGAGCGCGGCATCTAATACCCAGTCGAAACCATCCCAGAGATGGGCCGCACTCGGTCGCGGCAAGGTCGTCAGCTCGGGGGGCAACTCGCCCGGCATCGTGTGTTTTACCTCGGCGCCATCGGCTGTCTGAAACACCGGGCCACGGTAATCGGGCACCAC
>NZ_JAGYGG010000071.1:0-10918 GCF_019947335.1 Pseudomonas sp. BF-R-24 | reverse complement strand
TGGTTCCCATCAGCATCGCGATCAACAACCTGATGAAAACCTACGCCAAGTACCCTCCACGCAAAATGCAAAGCATGACCTACGACGGCCCGGTGGAAATTTCCAAGTACCAGAAATTCCAGTCGGTGCGCGAAGACCTGCAGAAGGAAGGTGTGAACATTCCAATACCTAACTAGCGGTTGGGCGGCAGCCTCATTTGCGGCTGCCGCTTCCCCACTTCCCATAGACAGAATATTCACTCTGACAATTGGCACCTTGCGAGCGTCCGTTAAGGGTCGGTTGCTGCCCTTGGTAACAGGCAGAAATCGGCCAATAGCGGACGCTCCTCCTAACGGCCGGCATAGCCCATAAGTGGACGTATCATTGAAGGTCAGTCTCAGGAATTAAGCACTGTCTCCAGATGCTGGAGGAAAACTCTTACTCTGTGTGGCACATGCTGGCGAGTAGGCAATATTGCGGTGATGAAGAGTTGCTCCGGGGTTACATCTTCCAATTCGACCAGACGAAGGGTCCCAGCATCTAGATCATCACGGACGTCCCAGTACGTGAGCATCGCTACCCCTAAACCTTGCCTGCATGCAGTGCGGACTGCCTCGACACTGTTGGCCGAAAAAACGCCCTCCGCCCGCATGGCGACCGCTTCACCGCCACGCATGAACGGCCAATAAGGCATGCCATGTAGAGCGATGCGACGATGGCTCAACAATGCGTCCATCGTAGTAGGTACTCCATGACGTTCCAGATAATTCGGACTGGCACACAGCACTCTTCGGTTCGGGGCGAGGGGGCGCGCAATTAAAGCCGAGTCTCGCAGAGTCGCAATGCGAATTGCGACATCAATCCCAAGACCGACGATATCCACGATGCTGTCCGACAGCGTCAGATCAAACCGCAACGCCGGGTGTTCGGCTAAAAGCGCGGGAATCAGCGGCATGATCACTGACTGGCCGAATACGGTGGGGGCAGTCACCTTCAAAACACCGCTGGCAGTACCAGCATATGATTTCAGACTGACCCTCGCTCCCTCGCTGGCTTCCAACAGCGTCGTTGCAAAGGGAAGAAATGTTTCGCCCTCGGCTGTCAACGACACGGAGCGCGTTGTTCGATGAAACAGCCGAACTCCTAACTCTCCCTCCAGCGATGCCAGTCTGCGAGACACTGTCATGGGTGTCAGACCCAGTCGTCGGGCGGCGGCTGAAAGGCTGCCGCTCTCGGCAATGGCGCTGAACACTTCCACATCCGGGATCTGCATCATTATATCCATCTTTGATAAAGCGGCTTATCGTTGTTGCTGGCTTCTCAACGCGTCAGGCCAAGTTTACTGTCCTCTACATCGATTATTAAAGCGTTTCGGATAAATGAGGACTGATCACATGAATGGCTACAACCAGCAGATTTTAACTCCCTATGATATTGGCAACCGCAGATTGAGGAATCGTCTTGCCGTAGCGCCGATGACGCGTGTCAGTGCCACCGAGGCGGGCTTAGCCACCGCCGAGATTGCGCGTTACTACGAGCGATTTGCCAAAGGGGGATTTGGTCTGGTCATTACCGAAGGACTGTACACCGACCAGAAGTATGCTCAGGGCTACCCCTTCCAACCAGGGATCAGTGATGTCGAACAGGCCCAGGCATGGCACGGCGTGACAGATCTTGTTCGCGCCCACAATGGCGCGGTATTCGCTCAACTCATGCATGCTGGAGCGCTGAATCAGGGCAACCGTTTTGAAACTGCTACCGCTGCACCCTCGACTGTCCGCCCGAAAGGAACGCAGATGAAGTTCTATTACGGTGAGGGGCAATATCCGCTGCCCCGAGCGATGAGTGATGAGGACATCGCCGATGCCATCGCGGGATTCGCACAAGCGGCTGTGCTGGCCACGCGTGTCGCTGGGTTCGACGGCGTTGAAATCCATGGGGCGAACGGCTACCTGCTTGACCAATTCCTGACTGACTACACCAATCAACGAGACGATCGCTGGGGCGGAAATGTACAGGCACGGCTTGGACTGACACTGGAAGTCATCAAGGCAGTCAGGGCCGCTATCGGCACGCTTGCGCCTGTCGGTGTGCGCATCTCACAGAGCAAGGTGAACGACTATGAACACAAGTGGGTGGAAGGTGAAGCTGCCGCCGAGGTCATTTTCAGCTCGCTCAAGGACGCTGGAGTGGACTTTATCCATGTGACGGAGTTTGAGGCATGGAAACCGGCATTCATCGAAGGAAATGCAAGTCTGGTTGAGCTGGCGCGCCGCTATGCGCCCCAGGTTGCGATCATCGCCAATGGTGGTCTGGATGTACCGCACCGTGCTGAGCAGGTGTTGCAAGACGGCGCCGATATGATCGCGTTGGGCAAAGCGGCTCTAGCCAATCCGGATCTTCCCCGTCGCCTGGCAACTCACACGGCCCTTGCCGAGTTTGACGCCTCGATCCTGGGGCCGATTGCGAACATCAAGGACAGTGAATTGGCATTGGCATGACACCAGATGAAAAACGGTCGAGCGGACGTCATGGCTGTCCGCTTGTGCCTAAAGTCATCCAACGAAAGACGGCTATGGGTCGATCTCGGTCCTTCGTGACAGGCAGCAATCGGCCGACACTCTGTAAAAACGTTTTCGGTCAGTAATAGCGGGCTGAGTCGTGTCAAATAACGCGTTCCCACGCCAATTTCAGGTCTTCCGACTGACCGCAACACCGGCTGATTTCACGTAGCAACGCAGAATTCAAAATGGCACCTGCGTTTTTACACAGCCTGGGCCAGAAACAGCCGCTCGAAAGCCGCTTGCGAACATCAAGTCGGAGCTTCGGACGATATGTTTGTGCTTTGATCATGAGCCAATACATAACCTTGCGCTGTCAGTGTGGCAGTCAGGTACCGTAATGCTCGACGGAAGACCGGATGACAGTCGGCAAACGGCAAATCATCGAGCGGAGCCCAAAAAAAGCTGAAGGTGTGACCATGGTCATCGAGCGTGCGATGAGTCCATTGCTCCGGCAAAAGTGCCTGCGTGTAACACAGTTGAAATGACCATATCTGGTCGAGATGCGCGGCGTCCCAGCAGCCCATATCGCTGACAACCGAGGCAGCTTCTATGCCTGATTCTTCGCTTAATTCACGCAGAGCGGTCTGAGCCGGAGTTTCACCTGTCTCGATTGTCCCTTTGACCAGTTGTACGCCTGCTATTGGATGGCGGAACAGAAGGATGTGTGTGCCAGGAATACTGGAGAGGATGACCGGGCAAGCCTTGTTCGGTGACATGACGATTTCCTTATCGGCAATGAAGCACACATCTTACGGCCTTATCCGTTACGCGAGCGGCCAGATATTCAGATGTCCGCTTGGGGTCGATCCAAGTCATAAAGCCGCCAATCATCCGCCCCGTGAAAGGCTTCATCGGAAACCTTTTCTGATAGCGCTGAAGGGCGCACGTGTCAGTAAGACACGTGCACGGGCTTTCCCTTGTGGTTCTAACATGACGTCCGGACGACCAGCGTCATATTTGTCGAAGATCAGCGCCATGGGCCGGCAGTGCCCAGGGCAGGATGCATTCCTGGAATTCACAAGTTCGGTATGTGCTGCGGGCAAGATGAGGGCTTAGTTAACCATCACCTCGTCCAGTGCCTGCTCGAGGGTGCTGACTGTGCGCTCGATATTGTGCAGCTTTTCGAGTCCGAACAGACCGATGCGGAAGGTTTGGAAGTCGGCCGGCTCGTCGCATTGCAGCGGCACTCCGGCGGCGATCTGCAGGCCGTGGTCGGCAAATTTCTTGCCGCTCTTGATGTCGGCATCATCGGTGTAGCTCACCACTACGCCAGGGGCCTGAAAGCCGGCTGCGGCCACGCTTTTGATGCCTTTGCCGGTCAACATTGCGCGCACCCGATCGCCCAGAGCCTGTTGTTCGCCGCGGATCTTGTCGAAACCGTAGGCTTGCGTCTCTTTCATCACTTCGTTGAATCGCGCGAGGGAATCGCTGGGCATGGTCGCATGGTAGGCATGTCCGCCCTGTTCGTAGGCCTGCATGATCTGAAGCCACTTTTTCAGGTCGCAGGCGAAACTGCTGCTATGCGTCTGTTCGATGCGCTCGAGGGCCAAAGAACTGAGCATCACCAGGGCGCAGCAAGGGGAGGCGCTCCAGCCTTTCTGCGGTGCGCTTATCAGCAGGTCGACTGCGCATTTGTGCATATCAACCCAAAGCGTGCCTGAGGCAATGCAGTCCAACACGAACAGGCCACCCACCGCATGCACGGCGTCGCCGATGGCCCGCAAGTAGTCGTCGGGCAGGATAATCCCTGATGAGGTTTCAACATGGGGGGCGAAGACAATCTGCGGCTTCTGCGCCTGAATGGCTGCCAGCACTTCGTCCAGAGGGGGTGGGGCGTAGGCAGCCTGACGACCAGTCTCGACCGGTCGGGCTTTCAGCACCGTGGTGGCCGCCGGGATGTTCCCCATCTCAAGGATCTGGCTCCAGCGATAACTGAACCAGCCGTTGCGTATCACCAGGCATTGCTGGCCGGTGGCAAACTGTCGTGCCACCGCTTCCATGCCGAATGTGCCGCTGCCCGGGACCACCGCTACAGCCTGAGCGTTGTAGACCTGTTTCAGGGTGCTGGAAATGTTCTTCATCACGCCTTGAAATGACTGCGACATATGGTTGAGCGAGCGGTCGGTGTAGACCACCGAGTACTCGACCAGCCCCTCAGGATCGATACTGGGATATAGCTTGGACATGGGTGACTCCTTTGGCAGAGATGTCAGTGGTATCGACCCTGCCCTAAGCTTTGGTAAATGACAAGATTGCTTGGGATTGAATTGCGACTTCTGTCGAGCGGCTGGCATCATCAGGTCGATTACTGGACGTAACAATGCTCGCAGGTTGCTGCTGAGTTGTGGGAGGGAGGGCATTAAAGGTTCCTACCTCCTTACGTTCGGTCGATAACGACCAGTTACGAGGGGCAGCAGCCGACCCAAAACGGACAATCTATTAGCAAATGTGTGAATGCGATCAAGCAGATGGTCGGCTATGAAGGTGTGTTGATAGAGTAGCCGTTATGCTTTGGGGCGGCCTATGGAGTCGATGTTTAATGTAAAACAAGAATGGCTAGGTGTATCTCATGAGTGAATATGGGTGGGCGCTCATTACAGCGTTTGTGTTGGTCGTAGGCATGTTCAGGATTGTCACTCGACGCACCGGTAAGCAATTAACTGCTGTGCAATCGATACTGCCAATTCCAATTTCGTTTTTTCTGGCAGCAGTTTTCGTTTCGATATGGCGTGCTGTTTGATCACGACTGGTGGATTGCAGCCCTTCTCGATAGGCAGTGCTGGCCTAATTCCGTGCAGAATTACACCGCGATTCTAAAGGGGTAAGGCAAAGTACGCAGAGCCAATGAAACCGGGCACTTCCTTACTTCGGAAATGCCCGATTTACGCCCTAATTACACGGTCAGTGGTACAAGATTGATTCCCTCCTACGGCGTCCTGCTGACCGAACCCTTCATCCATCCCTCACGATTGACAACTGCTAGGCTGCGCCCCCTCCCTCAGTTCAGATTGAGACTCGCGCCGCTCGTTTTCGCAGATCGATTACAACTGCGATACCAGCCAACAAAATTGCAAGGGTGTATGCAAGAAGACCTAAGTTCACCCCCAGAATCATTTTCTCTGAGCCATCTGTGAGGATCATCGATCCACCGTAAGACTCTCGAAGCCAGTAAGCCATCAAGAACCCGCCAGTAATAAACAATGTAAGAAGACTGGAGAGGCGGAGGTTACCCTTGAGCCACACAAGCCAAAGGCTAAATGCACCAATTGCAGTATTGGTGAACAACTGCCAGACCTCATGTAGCCGAGCGTGGGGCTCCCAAGCCTGGTTAAAAACATGGGTATCATTGAGCTCTAACACCGGTACAACGACGGCGTAGAAGACAATCCCAATAGTCACGAGTAGCTTCGGTATCATTTGAAACCTCCCTGTTATTGTTAGAGCGGGCTGGCCAGTCATCCAACGTGGATGAATGCACAGTAACGTGAACTGCCCTTCCGTAGTAGCCTCCTGCCTTCACGCAACGGATACCCCCAGTCCTTTGCCTGCAAACCCAAGGACTGGGATTGCGCCAATTTCGGCGCGGTTATGACCTTGAGGTCAATGTGTCAGAAGCAGGTAACCAAGCAATGCAAGACCCGTTCAAAATGGGTGTTTTAACGTCGCTTCTACGTCGCAGCGTTCCGTGCAAGTATTGGGCTTTGGGGAAACTCGCCCCCCTACCCCGCCTCATCCGCTTCCTGTTCGTCAGGCCAGCATTTTGCCTCGGGCTTCCTTCAGATTCGCAGTCACCCGCGACACCCTTGCCTCTGGCTAACACTTCCCCTTGCCGGGTGTGTAGAGGACTTTCACCTCCAAGTCACCAGCGTGACCACCACAGCCGAGCTGGTTGCGCTTGCGCGCAACGCACCCTGCCTGGCGCACGCATAAAAAACCCCGGCGGCTGCCAGGGCTTGATTCAAAGCATGTAGACCCGTGCAGATGGACGGGCCCTTTGGGTTACTTGCGTTTAGATTTTGCTGTGTCAGTCCTCTTGATCTATCTGATCAAGAAAATCAACGTCATCATCCTCTTCGTCAAAAATTGCTTGAGCGTCTTCTTCGACCCATGACTCGTCATCATGGAATTCATGATCGAGCAGATGGTCGTGCTCAGGCTCGGGAATATCTCGTTCTTCGCTCATGACTTACCGAAACAAAAATTGAAAGAACGGATTGTATATGCAGATCCTTTCCCTCAGTCAACGATCACGAAACAACGACGCGCTCACCCTTGAGCAGGCAGCAGACGCAAAAGCAGCGCCTTGGTCCCGCCAGTTGGTTTGCCGTTATTTGATGCCCGCCCGCTCGAACGCCAGTGGTTCAAGAGCCTTCATCTGTACCAGGGTCAGCGGTGAGAAGTTGCGATCAAGCTGCAGCTCGGAGAACCGTTCGATGCTCAGGTCACCTTCGCGGAAAAGCTTGGCGCGAACCCGATCAAGCAAATCACCGCCACAATGGCCTTTACGATTTCCATTGCCGGCTTATTCGCTTCGTCCTGAGCCGCCTTTCTTCGCTCGTATGCCATCTTCCCAGCCATAACCCTACGCGGATTTTTGAGTTCGTCAGGTTTGCTTGAACGCCCCATTACTGCTCCTTCGGCCGGCCCCAGTGCAGGTTATCCGTAAAACACCATCCGAAATCAAATTGCCACCATGCTGCATCCGGTCACGGAGGGCGGCGCCTACCCGAGGCAACAGCTATGCCAATCGCAGCAGATACCGCCGAGTTCCTTGAAGAACTGAACGGCGGTGCATTCGCCAATGCTGACACTCGGCACCTTCGATCCAAAATGAAAAACAGGTAACCCGTCCGATACAGCGGGTTACCCCTTCAACCGGATGGCTCACCTATATTTGTTGCATCCGGCCGCGGAGGACTACTCCATCTTGATTGATGGTCGGTCGGCGCAACTCTGGATCGTTTTCATTGAGGCACCGAAACTGCAACTCGGCATTGGCATCGCGACCGTAACCAGAATCCCTGGACGCATCTTTTACCGGCATCAGCTGCTTGCCTTTGCTCTCACAGAAAGCATTGGCCTCTTGATATAGCTCAGCCTTTACGCCTCCTCCGCCAAAGGTCGTGAAGCTCCCATCCTTCGCGATCATGTAGGTGTCTCGCCCCATCGGCACAACACCTGGTCCTGAACAACCGGTTATGAACAGGGCAATAGTTGAAACCAGTAACAGGCGCATTTGCGCGCTCCATGCGTGAGTGATGGCGAATCATATGGCTATCACCTTGCCACTTCACCATTTTTCATACTGCCGCATCCGGTCACGGAGAACGGCGCCTGACAGGAGATAGCCATGAGGACATTTGCCGTATTCGGAATGAATGAGCACTTCGCCCGCGAAGAGGCGAAACGCAAGGTTCGGGACTTCAAGATCGATAAAGGCAAGCGGATCGAACTGTCCATGAGCCAGTGGCTCCAGGCTGTCGAAGATCGCGTAGTCAAGATCATGGATGGCAAGCGAGTCGCCCAGCTCAGCAGCATGTTCGATGCCCCCCAGTACGCCGCCGATAACACCGAGCGTATTCGCAAGCCGGGACCGTGCCGAGACGTAGTCATCAGGGCGAAGGTCAAGCTGCCGCAGAACGATGCAAAACGGAAGTCGGCGACCAGGCTTTCGTGGATGGACTGCTCACTCGAATCGACAGCGGCAGCCTGATCCGCCCTCACCTATTGCACTGAACGCATCGGCAGACGGGCAGTTGTCACGATTTAAAATCTTGGTAGGTCGCTGATCATTCTGCCTGGATTAGCACGTTCTTCGGTTACGGTCACCTCGCCACTTGGCAAGTGACATTCCAGAAGCTTTCCACCTGACACCGTCCCGATGCCCGCTTCGAATGTCATCTCAACAACGTCCCCATCGCGAATAGCCGCAATGATGTCTTCCATCGAAGCTATGTGTGGTTTTTCAAGAAATCTTCCTCTGCTGACGCTGGGGTCAATCTTTGCCCACATGAAGAGCTCTATTTCAGCGGCATCGTTGATTCGAACGGCTGAAACCACATAATGCGCCATAGACTCACCTTGAAGAATCTACCTTCTCGATCTGTTCAAACCTCAGCATAACTCCTCACCTATTGAGCTACGAGCTCAGCCATTGCCTCGGTCGTACCAGTTGTTAGCCAACGCTACGGGGATCGTTACCGTCTTCGCCTTATTGAGTTTTTGACAAGCTGCAGAAGCTTTTTCTATCTCATTACCAAAGTAAGCCAACCAATCGCCGCTCGCCTGTTGATCTAGCTGGCACAGGTAGGTTCCCACCTCGCCCTCAGTCAAGCCTGAAACCTCTGCAATCAACTTATTGCTTGGTTTTTTGACCATTTTTCCTCCTTGATCCAGCGATATGCCGGGTCATCAACCAATAGCCCACTTCAACGAATCACGCCAGCCGGCGAGGCGGCGTCCACCTGGAAAACAATCATGACCATCACCGCGCCGGTCATACGCTCCCACGGAGCGAAACCATCTCAGAGCAGAAATCGCGAAGCATTTCTTCCAGCATCAGGTGACATTTCAAGATGAGTGTTATGTCATCCATCTGCAACGAAAAGTGCTTTTCGAATCGTTTGTCGTGTTTCCTGCTGGACTCTACATTGACCATACAGCCCCCTATCAGACGGCATTTCTTCAATGGGTTTTTCGCCAGTTTTGCGCAGGCACAAAAAAGCCGATCTAGCTGATCGGCTTAAGTGTCTGATTTTACTCAGGAATAATGGTCGGGACGGAGTGATTCGAACACTCGACCCCTAGCACCCCATCTCCTTTTTCGTACTTCTTGAAAGCTTCCAAAATTTTACTCTGGATTTTTCCAAGCGAGTATTTACTTGAGTTCCAGCGGTGTTCTGCTCTGCGAGAGTCCAGTAACGTCCATCAAGAGCCGGCGTTTTTGTGGGGGTAAAAGTAGGGGGAACCCATTTCATGGCCAAAATCACCATCAAGGAACTCAAGTCGCTGACCGCCAACGATGCCGGCCGAATCCTCCGGGAGGATGGCAATCTGGCCGGTCGAATCTCTGCCCGAAAGGACTGTGTGTCGGTCAGCTTTTTCTATCGGTATCGGTGGGGCGAGCAGAACAAAGAGTACGCCTGCGGGTCTTGGCCGCGCAAATCCCTCACGAGAAAAACCAAGAGAATTAAACTCTCAAGCTCTGCTGCAGCAATGATGCTATCCGATATGTTGTTATAGCGCTCATAGAGTGGGTAATGATCGTCAAATAAATCAAAATTACCGACTATGCTTCATTCCCTAAAAGCCTCAATGGCAAAAGCTACCATTAAAGTAGCTTCTGCCAGTGACAACCTATTTTTTTGAGGACTTGCTAGGTTTCAAGTCGGGATTATTTCCCTGCGTGTCTTTATTGTCACGACGACGCTTATCAACTTCGCCGGTTGATTTAGCAATTGGCTTTGGGCCTGGTTTAAGTGCCATAAGATCTCTCCCTGATGTTAATATTAATTTGTTGTTGCAGAATCATCTTATTGATACTGACTGATACTTTCAATAGACATGAGATGCTTGATTTAGCTATGTGAAAAATTGAATTAGCTTTGGCAGTATCTACTGATTATTTACCGGCAGGCCAAGTTGTTGATTTACATCCATTTGTGCGACGTTGCAGGTAGCACAGCACGTCCAGAGTCATTCGTGCATTGCTTAGGGCGCGGTAGGAGCCGACCTCCAGCACCCCGCATTCGATAGCGGCCTCGATAAGCTTGATCCAGCTCCATTGCCAGCCCTTTCACCCATTCACCCATTCACCGCTCCATATACAGCAGCATTGCGCAGGCGGTGGTCAGCTCCGGGGCGGTTAGTCCGTGACGATGGCGGGCAGGCGCCGATCAAAAGAGGCGCTATAAGCAACGACAGTTCGCCCCGCGACGATAGCCGCGTATTGCTCGGCTACGTGCGATGGCCACCATGTCGTCGGTGATACCTTGAATTCATGTGAAATCGTTCACGATCTGGAGAAGACCAGACCGAGGCCTCCGGCAAAGGGATCAGCAGACCCTACCTGATGTTCACGGAAAGTTAGAGTACTTGAGAGGGTAATAGTGGTGTTAGGGGAAATGGAGTCAGGTATGTACTCGTCCACTGCGAAATTTCGCTGTCAAGCCGCTAGCAACACGAGATTGAATGACTGCTTCTGGCTGTGGATTCAACCGGTCGATGCAACACAACTAAATTCTGTGTAAGCAGAAGGAGTGTTGCAGATGAAGCAGAGACCTCGGATCTATTACACCGAAAGCCAGAAAAAACTGATGTGGGATCACTGGCAGAAAGGCGACTCTCTCCAGCACATAGCCCAACTATTTGATCGA
>NZ_JAGYGG010000070.1:0-10921 GCF_019947335.1 Pseudomonas sp. BF-R-24 | reverse complement strand
TCGATCAAATAGTTGGGCTATGTGCTGGAGAGAGTCGCCTTTCTGCCAGTGATCCCACATCAGTTTTTTCTGGCTTTCGGTGTAATAGATCCGAGGTCTCTGCTTCATCTGCAACACTCCTTCTGCTCACACAGAATTTAGTTGTGTTGCATCGACCGGTTGAATCCACAGTCGACTGCGGCCCTTCGTGACAGGCAGAAACCGGCCAAAAGCGGACAAAAGCAGCCGGGTTCAAGTGAGCTAAAAACCGGAGCGATCCACTTGGTCTAAAGTTTGAGTTCAACCCCATAAAAGTATTCACGGTAGGACTATGGCAGAAGAAACGGCGGAGACGAATCAAACCCTCCTTTGCTCTGAATGCTTCACAGATGAAGGACTGCGGATAGATGCATTCAAGCTCGGCATTGAGGAACGCGTGAAATGTCCGAATTGCCATAGCCAAGAAGGGCGAAAGCTGACGAAGGAGCTTATTGAATCTCTTGCATGGCGCTTTTTTGTGGGTGGAACTACCGTCCGTTGCGACTAAGGCGCAGCGCCTGTTATTCAGTGCAACGAGCATCACTTTGGGAGGAGCGATATATCGCCCTCGATCTGGCTCAAAGATGACATCAGACTTCTTCAGGAGGCTGCTCAGCTTGGCTTCTTCCACTACGGCCCACGCCTCTGGATGATTGGCGAAGTCGAGCCACTTAAGGATCTTCAGGATGAATTGAAGCGGTCGCAAATCATCAAGCGCGTGATGAAGGAATACCCAGAAAAGACACTTGAAATGGGGGAGAAATTTTATCGCCTACGAATCTGCCCACAACGTCCAGCTGATCCGGCAGAGTATGACAGCCCACCGATTGCACTCGCTGGAAAGGGGCGGCTCGACTCGCCAGGCTTTCCTATCATGTACGGATCGCAGGACATCGACGTTTGCATCCATGAATGTCGAGCATCGACAGATGACGACATCTACGTTGCTACCCTGGAGCCCAAGCGGAACCTACGGCTCCTGGATCTTACTCATTTACTCGAAGAGGATGTGACAGAGTTCGAAAGCTTGGATATGGCTATCCATATGCTCTTCCTGGCACGTTCTCACTCCTATGAGATTTCCCGAGCAATCGCATTAGCAGCCAAAGAAACGGGCTTTGACGGCATAATTTACCCGTCGTTCTTTAGTTTGATTCGCACTGGTGGCCATCCTTTTGAAACCACCTATGGTATGTCACTGCGGCGCTATCATCCTGAGCGGGAAAAGTACGCAGAAGCATACACAATCCAAAATTTTGCCCTGTTTGGACGTCCACTGGAGAACGACTTGGTAAGCATCAAATGCATTAATCGCTTGATACTCACTCAGGTCGGATATAGAGGACATTTCGGCCCCGTGGAGTACTGACTCAAGTGTAAGAGGTACTCAGATCCACGGTGGCGATTGTCCTTCCTTGAAGGGCAGCTTCGGGTCGACTGCGGCCCTTCGCGACAGGCTGCAATCGGCCATAACCACTCTCAGCCTGCTTTTCGGCCAGAGGCGGACATTTTGCTTCCGACAGAGAGCAACGTCTGAAACTGTCGTAAGCACCCGGGGGAGATTCACTCGCATATCCATTTCTGCCACGGCAATGACGGCGCTCTTGAGCGAGTCTGCTCCCACCCGCTAATAACTTGAAACAACCTCCTCCTTGTCAGGCCATAAATCGTCTGCTTGCATGCCGCCCACCAGTCAGCATGCAGGTCAAGGAGACGATCAAATGAAAACCATGGTAGTAGGCGCAAGCAAAGGGTTGGGCAGAGCCTTAATCGATGGATTGGGTGAGCCTGGCGACACGTTGATTGGAGTTTCTCGAACACGTCCCGAAAATCTGACACACAAGGCCGATATCGAGGTGTGCTGGGTCGAAGCCAACCTCAATGAGCCCGTAAAGGCTGTGCAGGTCATCGAACAGGCTGTGGTGGATGGCAGGCTAGATACGCTGATCTATAACTTGGGAGTATGGGAAGAGTTTGCCTTTGATCCAGCGTACGACTTCCTGGCTGACCACGACGATCAGGTGGAGACAATCGTCAACTGCAATATCACTTCAACCATTGTCCTGATAAAGCGGCTGCTGCCGGTGCTGCTCAAAAGCGCCAACCCAAGAATCATATTGACCGGCTCGACCTCAGGCTTGCCGCAAAGTGGACGACCGGAAGTCACCTTTGGCGCCTCCAAGTTCGCCCTGCGTGGTATCGCCGATGCGCTACGCGAAGGGTACAGGCAGCAACGCCTGGGAGTTACTTGCCTGAACCTCGGCTACCTAAATACCGAAGATCCGCTGAACACGCCAAGAGCACTTGCCGAGCAGCGCGGTGAAGGCCACTCCATCCCCGTACACGACGTCGTACAGGTCGTACGCATGGTCTTGAGTCTGTCTTCAGCAAGCTTCGTCAAGGAACTTACGTTGCCAGCGATATTTGATGAGCGTTTTTGATGCCGCAGAACTCGATTATCCGCTAGACGATACAGAGACGAGGCACGGGAAACCGTCAACCCAGCACATTGCAGGTTTCGGCGGCTTTGGGAGTTGGACAAAGCAGAGAGTGCAGAGAGTGCATCCGGCCACGTACTGGGAGAATGCACTGCTTCACTGTCTGCTGTGAGTCGTTATGAGCCTCTCACTCTTGATATCTGGTCGGTCACGACTAATGCAAATGCCTGGTCAGCTCATATGCAATTACATGGACAAGTGCACTGCCGAGAGGAAAGAACATCATCAGGTTGGGTGGTCATATGCCGTGCAGTAACTGACCTCTGGTCAGGGCGTCACCTCTGCTTCTGGCCAAATGGAATGGATGACACTTTGGGCTTCCTCATGGGTGCAGGGCTCGCCGACCATCGTGAAAGACCGGCAACCTGGAATCGTGACCTGCCAATGAGTTTTGCGCGCGATGCCGTCATTCGCAGTCAACTCGGCCAGTAACTCCAGACGGTGAGCGCAGATGTACTTTTGCAAGTCATCGGTGACCAGTGACCAGGGCGATACGACCATTCGGTAACCCTTTTTACGGGCGGATAAGCCGAACCTGGTGAGGTAATCGATGGCGGTATTCATATGACCACCTCATCCGCCCCGACCTCGGTTTCTTCGCCGGCATGCAGTGTTTCCGTCGACTTCGCAGGGCGAAAAAGTGCAAAGTCACCCTGTGCCTGAGGCAGGGACCAACTGACGACCGTGTCGCTCCCGAAACCAGAGCGGGCCGTCACTATCGAAAGGCGTTCACGGGCGTTGCGGATCTGCTTCTGCGTGTAGCCATTGCCAGTCATCAACTGCTTGGCGTCTTTTCCCGTCAGTGGCCCAGCGCTTAGGATGCGTCGCAAGGCCTCTGCCGGGTCGTCGCTGTCATCCAGGCGTTCCTCGTCAGTTGCTTCAACGTCCCCCAAGATTTCGCGGGCGCTTCCCTCGATAACACCGCCCCACAGCACACGCGTGGCCTCAATCCCGCCACCAATGTCGCAAGGCTCGATGGTGTAGGAGACGCCACCCTCATCGGTGCCGATGTTCGATTTCGCCCGCGCCAGCACTCGCTGGTCGGAGTCCTCCTGCTTGGCGGCCACCAGCACCGTACGCGCCAGCGCCGAGAATGCCTGTGAGCCGATTACCCGATCAGCCGGTGACGATCCCGCCCCTCCCTTGGCGAAATGCGAAATGCCCACAACCGCGCAGAGGTTCTGCTCGGCGAAGTCCACCACACCCTGCAGCGCGCGCCGCACGTCGTTGGCCTTGTGCATATCACCCCTCACGGCACTGACGATCGGATCGAGCATCAACAGAGAGACGCCGCCAATTTCGTGGGCGGTGGCCCTCAATAAAGCGATGTCATTGGCCGGATCGAACGGGTCAGCGTCGCCTTGAGCATTGATGCGCCCCTGAATGATGTGCACCCGAGTCAGATCAGCTCCCGCCGCTGCCAGTCGTGGTACCAGCGTATCGGCGGGGTCATCCTCGCCGCCACTGGCGCCGGCTTGAACATTCTCAGGGGGCTGCTGTGATCGATACCGCGATTGCCCGGGTAACGGGCTATGTGAAAAACGCACTGGAGCAAGCCCGCCGCGATGCCGCCTATGCGGTACCGGCGTTTCGCCTGACCGTCGATGGCAATGACATAGCGCAGTTGATCAGTCCGCGGCTGATGAACCTGGAGCTGACCGACAATCGCGGCATCGAGGCCGACCAGCTCAGCATTACTCTCAGCGACCACGATGGCCTTCTGGCCATTCCACCCAAGGGCGCCACTTTGCGACTGTGGCTGGGCTGGGCTGGGCTGGGCTGGAGTGATACCGGCCTGGTGGACAAAGGCACCTATACCGTCGACGAAACCGAGCACAGCGGCGCACCCGACGTGCTCAGCATTCGCGCACGCTCGGCGGATCTGCGGACAGGGCTCAAAACCAAACGCGAGCGCAGCTAGAGCAATACCACTCTGGGTGAAGTGCTGGGTGCCAAGGCAACCGACAGCGCGGTGCGCGCCCACCAGGCCAAGCACTCCAACGCCACCGTCACCAAGCAACCCATCGTGAAGTGCTGGATTTTTCAGGCGTGAGCGTCAGTCGCCAAGGAGGTAAACAATGAGCAGTATTGAGTTTTTGACCCACGAACAAGTGTGCGAGTTGACCGCCGCCCGAACCAAAGCGGGTCAACTGGCTGTGTTACGCAAGAATGGCATCCGACATACCGTCAAACGTAATGGCTGGCCTTGCGTGACCACATCCGCATTGATAGTTAGCAAGCAGCTTCAATCAGCGCTACCCACCACCTGGCAGCCAAGGAAAGCACTCTAAATGGGGCGTAAACCAATAAAGCCGGACAGTGTTGCCCGGCTGAGAAAGCGCAAACAGCGTAGTGGGACTGTTTATTACTACTACGACACTGGCACAAAGCCGCGGCGGGAAATTCCGCTTGGCTCCGATTACGGCCTGGCCATCCTCGAATACGCGAAGCTAGAGAAAACCCGGGTTTCAGCCGCACTGGCGAGAACGGTGATCACTTTCGATTACGTGGCTAACCTATATATGGAGGAAGTAGTCCCGACAAAGGCGTCTGCGACCCAAAAAGATA
This sequence comes from Pseudomonas sp. BF-R-24, assembly GCF_019947335.1. Taxonomy (NCBI): domain Bacteria; kingdom Pseudomonadati; phylum Pseudomonadota; class Gammaproteobacteria; order Pseudomonadales; family Pseudomonadaceae; genus Pseudomonas; species Pseudomonas sp. BF-R-24. Next base: position 5,837 of record NZ_JAGYGG010000070.1, on the reverse strand, counting down.
ACGCCCGGGAATTGAAGCAATTGCTGGTGTTCTTCAATGACCCACCTTCCCCACTTGAGGCCATTGAGCCTTTACATGTACGGCAGTATTTGCGGTACCGCTCAAAAACTGCACCGATGCGGGCAAACCGAGAAAAAGCGCTGCTCAACTCAATATGGAATTTCGCCCGCCAGAGCGGTTACACAGCCCTGGCTAACCCTTGTTCAGGCGTAAAAGGCAACAAGGAGTTGGGATGGGACATCTATATCGAGGATGAGCTACTGCTGAAGGTGTATGAGCAGGCCGAGCAACCGCTTCGTGACGCCCTGGATTTGTTCTATCTCACCGCCCAACGTATAGCGGATACCTTAAAGATGGACGAGCGTGATATCCGCGACGGCCAGTTGGCCGTTCAACAGGGGAAAACTAGCGCAAAGCGGAGGATCGAGATCGTCGGCGAACTGAAAGTTGTGATCGATCGAATCTTGGCGCGCAAGGCTGGTTACAAGATTCGGTCTACTCGCCTGGTGGTTATGGAAAACGGCCAACCAATGACAACCAGCATGCTTCGAAAACGATTTGATGATGCCCGCGAAGCCGCCGGTATTGAAAAATCTGACTTTCAAATGCGCGATTTAAGAGCAAAGGCAGCAACGGACAAAGAAGAATCAACAGGCAATATTCGGGCGGCGCGAGATCAACTTGGACACACTACTGTGGGCATGACAGAGCAATAAATTCGCATGCGCAAAGGCATGAAAGTGACGCCTACGAAATGACCAGCGGTCGTGAGTTGCGGAGCAGGGATCCATTTTTGCGGAGCAAAGAAATAAGGGCTTGCATGAGGTATCCCATGCAAGCCCTTGATATTCATGGTGCCCGAAGCCGGAATCGAACCGGCACGCCCTTACGAGCGGGGGATTTTAAGTCCCAAGGGAAAATCAATCAGGCTGCACCTTTCAATAGTTTTTCCGGGTCGCAATTACGCCTTTTTGGCTGCCATCCTGGCCAATGTTTGCGCATACCTTCTAGAGATTGCGGACCGTAAAAATCACCCATTTCAGTGTCAAAGTATGTTCTCACTCCGAAGCGACTTACACCGCAGATATACCGATCACGCATACCATAGCGTTTCGCCGTGTGGTTCTCGACCCCTAACATCCCATACGGGACCTATAGCCACCTATATTGTTTTATAATGAATACATCCTGTTTTTAGAGCGGCAAAACTTCCGTATTTTTGTGTTTTTGCAAACGATAATCCGAGGCTTCCAGCGGAGGTTTTGCGCACAGCCCTTCCGATGTCCCGCCGACCGTTACCCCTCTCCCCATTCCTCCATCATTACCGGCTGCTACGCTTAAATCTCCACGGAGGAATCGCGATGCCAAACTCAGACCTACTCCCTTCCCTGCTCTTCAAAATCAACGAAAACCAGCTCGCTCTAGAAGCCGCCATCCTGGAGCTTTCGAACTGGGTCGAGCAGCGCGGCTCGGCCGACGTCGCCGACAACGTGCGCTGCGCGCTGGAAGCCATCGACAAGAATGAAGAATTCATCAAGTTGACGCTCGCGGTGCTGATGGCGCCGGAATGACGGCACAACCAAAAGCAGACGGTGGACGGAGCGATGGAAAAGAGTAGCTATGCTTGGATTGCTGCCGGAAATGATTGAGCCAAATGGGCTACCGTTCTGTGAAGGCGTTATCACCTCACGTTAGGTGTCGAATATTCCTAGCAACTTTGGACCCAAGCCTTTCAGGAGTCCTTTCATTTCATGGCGAAGCTTATAGCCTTCACAGCGTTTCTACTGGTGGGGACTCCTCTCGAACAAGCCGCTGCCGAAAGTGCAGCGCTGAAAATATTCTGGTCAGAAACCATTCCTAGAGGGAGAGACACGCAAGACGCTCTCGCTATTCGAGGAATCTCGCTCGACGCCGGCGGTTCAATAGTGGCGTTAGGAAATAAAGGGGTATCGCAATCGATTCTCTTGCGGCCCAGCGAAGCAGGTCCTGGATCTATCATTGAACTTGCAACTCAAGGGCAGGCCTTGCAAATTGTGCAGGGCCCCGCTGAGACTCTTTGGCTCGCCGGTCTAACAAACAGGCGAATGTACGTCCCCGGCGGAACGATGGCAGATGCCTATCTCGGAAAGCTCGATCCACAGGGGCGAATCGTTGCGGAATACTCTTTTAGCTCGATCCGATTTCGCGTCATCAAGAGCGTGACCTCGCTCGACTCAGGCGAATTGGTCGTCGCGGGTCGTGACGGTGCTGAAAATTGGCTGGCGGCCGTATCGACTCAGGGCAGGCTCTTGTGGCAACGAAGGTTAGGACTCGGAAAAGGGGTGGCTGTTTCAGCAGTAGGTGACCAAATCGTAGCGGCCACCATTGCAGGTAGGCGCGAGGACAACAACAAAAAATACTGGAACGATGTGAATGTCCTAAGTGTTGACCGCGCAGGACAGGTGATTGGCTGGCAAACGGTTAGAGCAAACATCAACAGCCATTCTGGAAGTCGTTCAGGAACGGTTGCGATGGTGAAGTCACGAACTGCGTTTTATGTACTATCGAGTTGGCACGATACTCAGAGCGCGAAGCCGCTGGAAATCACAAAGCTCTCCCTCGACGGTTCTATTTCCTGGCGCAAAGAGCTTTTGCACTCAATATCGCAGGGGAGCAATAGAACCTGGAGAACCTGCAATCAAGGGCAGATGGCTCTTGAAAATGACGACCTCTTGGTCGTTTGTTCTATCGAAGCGCAAATTCTGGTTTTTCGGCTCGACGCAATAAATGGTGATGTGAAAGTTATGTCCGTACCATTACCCAAATGCCATGAAGGCCGGCCGGCTGCGCTCTTCCTGACGCAAAGGAAGACTGGCACGATCTGGATTTTTGGTTCGAGGCCGGACAGTAACGTAGGGAAAAGTTGCACGTGGCTTGGAGAGCTATCGCTTCCATGACGTTTATCTGCTTGGTTTTGTAGACACCTCCAAGCCTTAAAGTTAGGCCATCTGAAAGTTAATTTGCCCCGCCTCCCTAGACATAGGAAACATAGGAAGATGTCTGACGGACTATCTATAATGGGTCGATAACTGCCTGTCGCGCAGCGCAGCAATCGCCTGTGGATTCAACCGATCAATCATCGTCATCGCACTTGATCTCTTTTTTGTATTCATCTCGCTTGGCCTCGATCTTGACCTTGCAGCCACGCTCCCAGAACTCGTCTTTCCACTCGCCCCGACGCCAATTGGCGCCGCGGCCATCCGGGCATTTGACCTCTTCCTTGTATTGATCGTCTTTGGATTCTATTTTCACCTTGCATGGCCCGTCTCTGTATTCGTCCTTCCACTCGCCGCCTTCGTGTCCGCCGCGTCGGTAGTCCGCTGACGCTGGTATCAACATGACTGAGCAAAGTGCAGCCCCCCCCAACATACCAAGCATGGGTCTCACACTCACCTCACCACCTCCGTAATAAAACACACGATGCAGCAGGCCAAGCTTTTCCGTAGCCCACCGTATCAGCGTCTTGATCGTAACGGTTTGCCTGCAAGTGATATGACAACGATTTCCGGTCGATTTCTCCAACAGCAAAAAAAAAAAAACAGCGTGATAATCGCCGGAATGGAAGATTGCAGGTAGAGGTTTGCGGATGTGCGACCCTTTTTGGTTTTTCGGCTTTTGAGCAAGACCGTTCTTGGCCGATTCCTGCCGGTCACCACAGGCAGCAATCGGCCAGAAAGCGGACATTCATAGAGAGGCGAAGCTGTATTGAAGAATACTGGTGCGCCTCTTCAATCCCCCCATTAAAACGGGGGCGTTACCGTTCGAAAAATCCCAAACCCTGCCTGAAAAGTGGCGTGAGAACTCTCACTGCTCGAAGATCAGACACAAAACTGAAAGCCCAAAAACAATGGCGCCAAGCAACATTTTCTTACTGCAACTACTTGATTTCCCAATATTGCCCTACCTGGGCTTCCCTTACACGCAAACCACTTCTACTAGCAGGACGGCTTCCACCAAACAAATCGAGAATATCGCTTATAACAGACCTAGACTCCGCCATATAAGAGTGGTTTAAAAAGTCCGTCTTAACAGCACTCGCATCAATGAATTCTACGCCGCCGTATACTTTTATAATTTCTGGCACATCCCCGGCGCGCTCGTAATAGTGAAGCTTCTTTGAGGTCAGCAAAGCCTTGTCTCTACTTGAAGCATACAAAGTAACCGGCGCCTTCGGGTCTGCTATTTTTGGAACTATGATATCGACAAACTGTTCAGCATCCACATCTGGGGCAGCCAAGACGACCTCCTTCAGCTTATAGCGCAAATCAGGGCGCTCAAGTTTTAAACGCGCCAACGAGCTCAAAACTGCTCTATTCCCCATACTATGAGCAATCAAAAAAGTCTGCTCTATCTTGGAGTTAGAAAGGTGGTCCACAAGAAAATCATACAATGCAGGCTCTGACCATTCGACACTAGCCTCATCTGCAGCGTACGAGAGTACCTTCCCATTTGCTGGCCAGCTAAAAAATAAGGGAACACCGGAAAAATTCAGATCATAAGCCATTTGCGCGGTCCGCTTTGCTGCATCAGCAAAACTGACATTGTAGCCATGCACAAAGAGTAACGTAGAAGTCGACTTATTAACCAATCCCAAGTTTAGCATTTTATCAAAATCTTGTTTACTGATCGTTTGCCCTCCCAAAAGCATCACATGTTTGTCAGGAGCCTCCTTTAACTGATACCACCTCTTCTCCTCAATCACTCCAACTTCATGCCCAACAGGAATTGAGACCATGCAATACCCGTATTTGGTATCGCCAAAGCTGCCCCGACGCCCGCTATATGCCTCTGCACAGCGCTCGGAGTCCAGCTGCTTTCTGTTTGTTGCAAATAAAACCTTAACTAACCCATGAGTACCATCAGAGACTGGCCGAATAACTCCTAGCTCACCGTTATCGACTGCGCCTGTATTTGCTCCATAGCCTGCGTTGGGATCAACTACGCCGCCATCACTAACAACATCAGACTTTGATTGGCAACCACTCAAGAGAAATAAAACAATAATGTGAAGAAGCAAAAGGGACTTCATGCTTTCCTCCTTGATAAGAAACAGTTTAGAGCATTATGGGCTAGGATCTTGATATGTCAAAAAGCCACTGCTGACAGAAATGCCGTAATCCCCCCGCTGCTCCATTAGTGCCACTCTCCTGTAGGCCCTATTTAGGCAGCCCTCTGGAGAGCTCCGTATCATCACCTCACAGATCACGACACGCCGTTTTGCGCGTTTGTGCGATCAAAAGCCTTAGTCGTATGCTTCAGGAAAAGGGGGACAGATTTATTTATGTTTGGGCCAAACCATCCGCTTTTGGCCGAATTCCGCTCGTCGCGAACGGCAGAGGTCGGCCATTTCCTGCCTTACGCGACCGTGCGCTGCGGGTCGCTTGAAGACATTCGGGTATGGGCAAAGCGTGGCACAGTTTCCGGGGATACTTCGACGTCGTAGCGTCGCCGCGGCAAGGAATTTTATTGAGTTGGCATGGCTGGGGAATAGCAGTTGCGAGAGAAACAAATCTCATTCGCCATTTATCTGACGCTCGTCTGAAAATCGTCGGATAAATGGCGTTTTGCGTTGAGCTTTTACCCTCCTGACCTAGGCTCAAGCCATGTGGGGAGGAGGTGCAGTCCATGCGCAAATTATTGATTGGCTCGTCGATGCTGGCCTGTCTGGTGGTGCTGGGCGGCTGGTTGAGTCGACCACAGCCGTTGCCGGTCAGGCTGCTAGAGGTTGAGCGGGGGCCGGTGGAGACGCTGGTGGCCAACACTCGCGCGGGTACGCTGAAGTCCTGTCGGCGCTCGCA